>NZ_JBFPKO010000050.1:0-23412 GCF_040948765.1 Paraburkholderia sp. BR10923
CCATCTCATTCCCGCGGCGCCCAGTGCGGCGGACCAGCCTGTATTCCTGGCCGTAGGCGGGGTGCCAGCGGTATGCGATCACCACAATTTGCGATCGGTATGTTGAATGTCGTGTGGCTTGGCGATCAGCTCAAAGTGCTGTGGTGGAGCGGCGATGGCATGTGCCTGCTGATGAAGCGACTCGAGAAGGGGCGCTTCGTATGGCCTCAAGCCGACGGTGGCGTTATCTGCCTGAGCCCGGCGCAACTATCGATGCTGCTGGAAGGCATCGACTGGCGGCAACCGACGCGAACGGCACGACCGACCTCGGCGTTGTAAACGTCGCGGCCCGCGCGTAAACTGGTCGCATGACGCGCGCGAGCCCAGTTCCCGACGATGTCGAAACGCTGAAGGCGATGCTGCTCAGCCACGAGGCAGCGCTGCGCGAGCGCGACGCGCAGGTGTTCAAACTGCAGGAAACGGTCGACTCGCAACAAGCCGCGCTGGCCTCGCGCACAGCCGAGGTCGAACGCCTGAAGCTGCTCATCGCCAAGCTGCGCCGTATGCAGTTCGGTCGCAAGTCGGAGAAGCTGGACCATCAGATCGAGCAACTCGAGCTGCGCCTCGAAGAGCTTGAGGCCGACGAAGGGGCGGCGCCAGTTGAAATCCCGAAGGCGCCGCGCACGGCTGTGGAACAGGCACCGCGCAAGCCACTGCCAGAACATCTGCCGCGCGAGCTCCGAACGTATTTGCCCGAATCTGCCGGGAAGTGCTCGGAGTGCGGTGGCCAGATGAATTCGCTAGGCGAAGACGTCGCCGAACAGCTTGAGTACGTACCGGCCAGCTTCCGGGTCATCCGTCATGTGCGCCCGAAGTTTGCGTGCGTGTGTTGCAATCACATCTCTCAGGCACCTGCACCGAGCCGTCCCATCGAACGCGGTCTCGCCGGCCCAGGGCGGCTCGCCCACGTGCTGGTCTCGAAGTTCGCAGACCAGATACCGCTTTACCGACAGTCGGTCATGTATGCGCGGGAAGGCGTCGAGCTTGATCGCTCGATGCTTGCGAAGTGGGTCGGTCACGCGGCGACGCTGCTGCAGCCGCTCGTTGAAACGTTGCGTCGACACGTGATGTCGGCGACCAAACTGCACGCCGACGACACGCCGGTTCCGGTGCTTGCACCGGGCAACGGCAAGACGAAAACCGGTCGCCTTTGGGTGTACGTGCGCGATGACTGTGCATCGGCCGACACGACGCCACCGGCGGTGTGGTTCGTCTATACGCCGGATCGCAAGGGCATCCATCCGCGACAGCATCTCGAATCATTCAACGGCACGCTGCAAGCCGATGCATACGGTGGCTACCAGTCCATCTACGAAACCGGGCGCGTCACGGAGGCGGCCTGTTGGGCGCACGCCCGACGTCAGTTCTATGAACTGCACGCAGTGCGCCCCAATGCGTTGAACACCGAGGCGCTTGAGCGTATCGGCGCGCTATACAGGATTGAGGAAACAATCAGGGGCAAGCCGCCCGACCAGCGCCGTGCGCATCGCCAGGAGCATGCGCGGCCGCTACTCGATCAATTCCGTGCGTGGCTCACAACGACGCTGGAGACCCTCTCGTGCAAATCGGATACGAGCCGCGCGATCCTCTATGCGCTGAACCGGTGGGAAGCGCTCACACGCTATTGCGATGACGGCCAGCTCGAAATCGATAACCTGCCAGTCGAGCGCGCGCTACGCGGGGTGGCCATCGGTCGACGCAACTATCTGTTCGCTGGAGCAGACTCCGGCGGCGAACGTGCCGCCGCCATCTACAGCCTCATTGGCACCGCAAAACTCAACGGCATCGATCCAGAGGCGTATCTGCGCTTCGTGCTCGCGCGCATCGCCGAGCATGCGATCAACCGCATCGATGAACTCGCACCCTGGGTCGTCGCCGATCAGCTCCGCACCGCGGCCTAAAGATCTCAGTCTCCAGTCAAGACGTCGCTGGGGCCACGCTTACGCTCGAGCTGACGGACGCGCTACTCTACCAAACAGGGCGCCGCGTATCCGACCTCGTCCGCCAGGCTTACGACCGCACGACGGTCCGACAGGCACGCTCTGCTATCGAATACCGGCAGCAACTGATCGCGATAAAGGCGCTGGTTCACGATAGCGAGCGTACGGCGCAAAAGCGTCTCGACGATAGGGACAAGCTACTTGAGCACCTCGTAGACAGGCCACCGGCAAGTCACGCCGCCAGCGTACGTGAAACGCTCACCGACGATCACCACCGCATCCGCAATCTGCGGGGGCCGTTACGTGAGCTCGGCTTCGTGGGGCGCGACGTGGAACCCAGTCTGCGACAGCTCGATCTTGTCGGCACACTGCACGACAGTGGCGCGACCGAATTGCCGCCCGACTGTGATGTGCCAGTCAGCTCCGCCTGGCGCGATCTCGTCGAGGGCGAAGATCGAGCGCGCGCGTTGCGGGCGCTTGAAGCCTCAGCAATCACCGGCTGCGCAAGGGGCTTCGCCGTGGGTGGGTCTGGATCAACCACAGCCTGTCGTTCCAAGAACGCGACCAGTTGCTGATTCCACCCACGCAATGGGAAAGCGAACGTGACCTCTACCTGGCATCACTCGGATTGCCGGGAACCGCGGAGCCGTTTCTCGAACGGTTGAGGGAACGCCTCAAGGCAGGCCTGGCCGCGCTCGAGGAGGCACGCGAGGCAGGCCGCGTGTCATTGGCACGGACGGCGCAATTCACCTGTCGGCGATCGAAGCGTTGTCGACCGATGGCATACCGAAACACGCACGCGATCTGATATTCAGCGAGATCGGCAACGCGCCGTTCGCCGACATGATTATGGAGATGGACGCTCACACTCGCTTCAGTGGAGTGCTCCGGTCACGCAAGGCGCGCGATACGAACGAACTCGTCTCGCTGTCCGCCGCGTTGATCGCCCATGGCACGGAACTGGACGTGAGGAGCGTCGCCGCCATGATCCCGCAACTGGACGCGGCGCACATTTCAACGGCAATGCGCTTCCTTGAAATGCCCAGTCGGCTGCCGCGTGCAAACGACCGCGTGGTTGAATTCCAGCGCACGCATCCGATTACTGAACTTTGGGGTAACGGAAGGCGGGCATCGAGCAACTCCATGAGTGTGGACACGTCACCGCTCCTGTTTTATGCGCGGGTCGATCCGCGACGTAGCACCCACGCGATAGGCATGTACACGCACGTGCTGGATCAGCACGGCATTGTCTATAACCAGCCCATCGTGCTGAACGAACGCCAGGCTGGCGTGGCGTTCGAGGGCGTGATCCGTCACAACGAGAACCGTGACGACGGTGGACTGCTGCGTCTTTCAGTAGACACACATAAAACACGAACGTAGGGATGGCGGTGTCGAAGCTGCTCGGTTTTGATCTCTGCCCGCGTTTGCGCAACCTCTCGGAACGCAAACTGTATCTGCCGAGAGCCATGGCAGCGCCCGAGGGGCTGGCAGCGGTCGTCGCCCATGAGATCTCCATCAAGGCGATTCGTGACGGCTGGAAGGAACTGCTGCGCCTCGTTGCATCAATTCATGCGGGGCGCGTGAGCGCAATGGTCGCCGTGCAGCGATTCGGAACCGTGGCGCAGGGCGACCCGGTGTACCGGCCAGCCGACCACCTCGGTAGGTTACTGCGCGCGCCTTTCCTGTGCGACTGCTTCAGCAACATTGAATTCCGGCGTGAAATGCATACGCTGCTCAACCGCGGTGAATCGGTCCATCAGTTGCAGCGTGCAATCCACACCGGCAAGATCGCGCCGGAGCGCGGGCGACGCCGCGACGAAATGATCGCGATTTCTGGCTCCTTGACGCTGCTGACAAACCTGGTCATTGCGGGCCCAGCGCATTTTACGCATGTGAATTTTCGTGGAACGCTGAGCTTTCCGATCGATCTCTATCGCGAGATGCTTCTCGATGCGCCGCTAAGGCGGCGCATAGCTGGATCGTGACCCGGTTCTGCATGCACACAGACGCGCAGGACTACAGCGCGTGGCGCGGTTCTGCTGGCCGCCCTCAATCATGCGCTCGCCGGCCTGGCGCGCGGGCGGAGAAATGCGCCAGATACAAGCACGAAAAGGACGAACACCCCGATTTCGGCGCTTGCCACCGCGGATCGCTTCGTAGGGAAGCGGTCGGGTGAACGAATGCACACGGTCGTGCACGCAGCGGAAGTTGAAAACCGCCCACTAATCCAGGGAAGACGCACAACCTTCGTTGAGCGTTTCGAGACGACGCGCCCGGTGGCGTACCGGATTCGCTATGTGCTTTTCGGTCGACCGCAGACGCTCGCGGTGCAACGCCTTAGTTTCGGGACACACAGCCGTGCCGTCGATCAGCAGCATGCAGTCGGGAAACGAGCGAATAGCATTGAATACCAAGGCATTTTCTTGCGGGAACGCTCTGCAGAGCCGCACAAGCAGATTCACTCAGAGGTCGCAAGTTGTAGCCGTGTGCGCCAGAGTATCAACGCAGCGCTGCAGCATGACCGCGAGACACCGGTCGGTGCCCATTACATCAGGCGAAGCACGATTCTTTGAAGAAGGGAGGGCAGATCGCGTCGCACGTCCACCACGAGATGAATGAAAACGGTATCGTCGCGGACCTGATAAATGAACCGATTCTTGCCAGAAAGGGCCTGCCGGAAACCGTCCTCGAAAAAGACCTCGAGTTCGGTAGGCGTATGGCCGGCAGCGGGAAACTGCCGAATCTGCGTGATCGTTTCCTGCAGTTGCGCCGATGTCTGACGCCATGTTTCCCACCCGAATGTGCGGACGACATAGCTTCTGAGTTCGTCGATGCCGATCCGCGTGGTCGGGAGAATGCGGTATTTTAGCAGCGGTGCCGCCATCAGCGGAGCTTTTCCTGGCGATCGAGTTCGTTGAGTTCCGCAAAGAACTCATCGCCATCCACGTGATCCCCGCGTTCGATCTGTTTCTGGCCGACAGCCAAGATTTTTAGAAGCGCGAGGGACTGCTGCGTCGATTCATAGGTTCGCACATCCTGCACGACGAGCTTCGCTTCGCCGTTCTGCGTGATGATGAGCGGCTCTCCCGACTCAGTCAGGTCCTTGACGATTTGCGCCGCTTCGCTTTTGAGGTAGCTGATCGGCTTGACATGATCGGCGAGATGCATCCAAGGCTCCGGGAGAGATACAGACAAGACCGAATTTAAACCATTAATGGTCCAACTGCAAGCTTGTCCCTTGCCCACCGTTTTGGGGAACCTAATTCGACATAGCATAATGAATTATTAACTACATCTGCGCGTCCGAATTCCCAGAGCAGCGTGCCGTCAGCCCGATCTACGGTGGGTGAAAATCCGCTGCGCAGAACCTATGAGAGGAGGAACGAAGGTGACTTTCTCCTCCCGGAGGATCGCTTTCGACAACTGCGTGGTGAACAGAGCGAAACTCCGAGAGACGCCACTATCCTTCCCAGGTACGATATCGATGATCTCGATCTGGAATCGGTAGCCGCGTATCGCCAGATCTTCGCAAGTCGGGCGCCGACGCATCCTTTTATCGCCCAAGCGCTCCCGGAGTTCTTGCGCTCGGTGCAGGCATGGAAAAAGGACCGAGAAACTGGTGCGGAAGGGTTGACCATCGCCGGCCTGCTCATGTTAGGCAAGCTCAACTCAATCCTCGATGCCGTTCCGAACTACATCGTTGACTATCAGGTGCGGCCCGAAGCGCGGACCGAAGCACGTTGGGTCGACCGGATCACTACAGACGGGTCCTGGTCGGGCAATCTCTTTGATTTCTATCGGAAGGTTCTCGCGAAACTAACGGCCGACCTGAAGATTCCCTTCGTCCTAGACGGAATGGTGAGGAAGGGAGTCACGCCTGTCCATGAAGCGGTCCAAGAGGCGTTGGTGAACGCACTCGTCCATTCCGACTTCTCAGGCCGGGTGTCCATTCTCGTCGCGAAGCGTCCGGACATGTATGGATTTCGAAATCCGGGCCTCATGCGTGTACCGATCGAACAGGCAATCCGCGGTGGCGACAGCGACTGTCGCAATCGACTCATCCAGAAAATGTTCCAGCTCGTAGGGCAGGCGATCAGGCCGGATCGGGTTTTCCGCGCATCTTCGGTGTCTGGAAGGAACAATCGTGGCGCTCCCCCGTCGTTCAGAAAAACGTGACCCCGAACAGACCTATTCGAGTTGCGTATGGCCAGCCTCTTGCCCGCCGACGTGGTTGCCGAGATTGAAGCGGTTCACGGATCGCAGTTTGCGCAGTTGAATGCCCTTGAAAAGCTCATCGCCGTCACGGCATCGGTAGAAGGCTTTGTCGACCACAAAGGGGTTCGCGAAATTACCGACGAGCACCCGGCTGACATCGCCAAGACCCTCAGCAAGCTGTCCCGCGAGCGATTGCTAGTCCCCTCGGGGCATGGCCGTGGAACAATCTACTTTGACAGTAACTTCGTTGACAGTGCCGGTTCGTCCGGTCTGGTCGCGTTCCTCCCCGATGACACGCCGGACGATAATGCTACAGCGGCTACTGGCGGTGCTCCGAACGCAAGCTCCGAAGTCACTTCGATCGCGGCGATCAATTCGATTGGCAATCTCGGAGGCTTCTTTGCGCAGAACCTGATGCCTTACATAGGAAAGGTCGCGGGTAACGCAAGCGCTCCGATGCTCGTGCCCGTCGTCTGCCTGACGTTGCTCGGCCTAGGCATGTCGATCGCGTCGGCGCGAACCAGAGCGGGCGAGCGCGTGCGGATAGCGGCGCGGCAGTAACCATCTTGCGAGACACGTGCTGGATGGTGGCATGGCGTGCGTCGGTCATAGCGCCGACGGTGGGGTCAGCAACACGAGAAAAAATCCGCGTAACCGCCGACATGTTGTCGAGATGGTCCCAACCGCGACGGTCTGGTGCCGAGTGCGAAGCCGACGCTTGAATGGCGATCTGCGCGTCGGAGGAACGACCGCAGTTGGTCGGCAGTACCGGTTCGGCTACCTTCATCGAAAGCCGCCGTTCCCTGCGGCAGCGGCAGGTCTCTGGTCGTCACAGTTGACCGGTACAACCGGCCAATTGCCGCCCTTCAGAATTGCCTTTGTCAGGTCATTCGAGCGCGGCTCTGATCAAACAACGGAGCTTTGTGGCGAACGAGATGAACTGCTCCTCGAGCTTTCGGGCGACAGACTCGTCAGTGAAGGTGCAAGGCAGTTTCTGGCGCGTGGGTCTACAAATGCCGCGGCTGATCCGCCGGCGAGGGGTCTATCCCTTTCGCCGGCCGCACAGCCTCAATGGAGAACGGCTTCTGCGATCCCGGCTAGTGCACAGAGAACCACCACGACCAGTGGCGGCACTTTCCAGCGCGTCAACAGGAAAAAACCGATGACAGCGATTGAGAAGTCAGACTCGGTGTGCACGGCGCTGGTCCACACCGGCGAGTACAGGGCGGTGGCCAGCAGTCCGACGACGGTTGCATTGACTCCGGACAGCATGGCCGCCATCGACGGGCGCGCTCGTAGCGCTTGCCAGTACGGCAGTGCCGCAAGCACAAGCAAGAGACCGGGCAGAAAGATGCCGGCGGTCGTGAGCAGCGCTCCCCAAGCGTGACTCTGTCTCCCGGTCATTATGCAGCCTAGGAAGGCCGCGAAGGTAAAGAGCGGACCGGGAACCGCCTGTGCGGCACCAAATCCGGCGAGAAAGTCGTTTGAAGACACCCAACCCGTCGCCACGGTTTCCTGCTGAAGAAGCGGAAGGACGACGTGACCACCACCGAAGACTAGCGCGCCGGAACGGTAAAACCCTTCGAACACCCGGATCGCGTGCGTGAAATCGAACGCCATCAACGCAGGAAGTCCGAAAAGGAGCACACAGAACAGGCCAATCGCGATCGCGCCTGCCACCCGCGACACACGAAACTCCTGCGTGTGTTCATGTGTCGCCGCAAGGCTTCCCGGCGTGTTGGGTCGCCGGCGCCCACCGAAGCGGCGTCCCTTACCGTCGAAATTGAGATGCTGCCAGGAGAGTCCGTCGGAACAGGCGGCGGACCGTCTGGTCGGAGAAATTGATGTCGACGCGACCAGTTTTGACGAGGCCCGGCGTATCAAGGAGGTCTACCTGGCGCTGCTGAACCAACTCGAGTAGGAAACGAAAATCGGATCTCTAATCGATCTCGATCTCGCTAAAAACGTCCTGTTCGAAGAAGCGCGCGCGGCGCGTGACGCGTAGCTTAACTGGCCCTCGAAGATCGGGCCGATGGTTGCCGCGGACCTGGGCATTGACGCGGCTGACAAAGTCACCGAAGTGCTCGCGAACTGCGTCCACAAACAGATCTCAGTTCTCGGCGAACCGGCTCCGCAGTTCACGGAATCGCATTGAACTCCAACCACCCCAGGAGAACCATGGAACCACGCACCCAGCACAGCGGCGCCGTCGCGCCGGCGATGTAACGACCGACCTTGGGCTACACGCGCCACTGACAGCCGAAGCGCGCGCGATCTGGGATCGCAGTCGCGAAATGTACGACGGCGCTTTCGCGCGGCAGCCGAGCAGGCTAGCATTGAAGGGCTCTCATTGCAGCAGCAACAGACACCAGGCGAGGCACCGACCAAGGCTCCATCAGAGCTCCAACCGGAGCGCAAACAGACGTGCTATTGCTGCGGGCACCCGAACCCGGCAGCAGCGTTTGAGTGTGAGAAATGCTTTGTGAGGCTCTAGTCGTCATCCCGCTTGCGCAAAATATCCGAGACGGTCTGCCGGCAGTTCGGCTTGTCAGGGGCTGACGGATGCTGCACGACTCAGTGCGGCCGAGACCTAGGCACACACTTTGGGAGCCCGGGTCGCGCGAAGAACCAGATACCCACTGAGCTAGACTTGACCTATCGCTTGTACCGCCGAGACATGACATGTTCGATAGACAGACGCACCGAGGCTTCAGCATCACGGTGACAGCGCGCGATGACGTACGCGGCGGCTCCAATGTCACCCTGCTTGTCGAGCGCATCTTTTCCCACCGGGACGACGTGCGCACCGGCGCGCCGCTCGCAAAACCGGAGCATTACCACTCGGTGCACCCCGCAACTGCGGCCGTCGGCGAAGCCATGCGACGAGTCAGACGGCTAATTGACGAGGCACTCGGTGAACGCGATCCGCTGGAAGGCGAGTAATTTTCAATTCGCAACTCTCCAGCCAGGTCTGCAGCGCGCCTTGCCCGGATTTTAAATCTGACCAAGCCAAACGACTGGCTCGCCCTTTCGGCAAGCCGGACAAAATCGATCGCTGCGAGGCGTGAAACCACGGCGGACACCCCTACGGCAACGATTTCCGTCCCGCTCCGTCTTCGTCGACGGAAATCGCCATGTTGAACGAAACGAGGGCCCCAAAGTGGGGGTCTCGACAATAAATGAGATTTCCCCGCTTAATCCACTCGCGTTTGAAACGCGAGTTGGCCAAGACGCCTCAAGGCGGTGGCCGGCCCGTCGAATTCGCCATGCTCAAAGAAAAGCATTTACCGGCACTGGGGCAGGCTGAGAAGGTTGTCCGCAGTGGTCACGTCGTGCCCCGTCCTGAGGAATTTTTGGCCTTGCGGGGTTTGCCAGACGAGCACATCAGCAGTCTGGCCACCTCGGACAACATAGAAGCTCCACCTACCCGTCTCAATCCCGTTAATAGCGTCTTTCTCGCTGATCTTCCACCGGCTCCCGTCGGGGTTCTTTCCGCCGATATGCGAAATGGCCTCGTGCCTACTCTGCTTTTTTGTCTTCCTGATGCAGAGAACCTGAATACGCTGCGCCATAAAACCCTCGCTCTTTATGATGGAGCTTGATATTGCACAATCCATCATATTAAGGAATTTCACGTTTACCCGTGATTTATGCGATATGTATTGGCGCAGATCAAACGGATCTAGATTTACTAAAACACAAGTTATTTCAATCCTTCCGAGAAATAAGACTTGAAAGCCGACCCGCGAGGCTCGCCAACCGATTTCTCCGGAGCCACCGAATCGGTGGTGTCGACGATTCGGGTCATTTTCACCGGGGGTCGTGAAACGCGCCCCAATTGCAGGGCTGATGAAAGATTATTTCGAACAGCGCCGTCGTCGACCGCGCGCACTATCGGATCGGATGCTCGCGACGCCCCGGCCTATTCGGTTGATGCCGCATTGCAAAAAGGGATTGTCAAAGTGATGCACCCTTTGATGCGGTATGACCACCTGGTCGCACTGCATGGGAGTAACGAGCGACTATGTTTTCTACGAACGTGAAGGAAACCTATCTGGAGGGATTTGCGCAGTTTCCAGATGGCTAAAGCGGACCCGCATCGAACGGGCTTCTGTCAGTTTTGTCAGTGCCGCGGGGGTGCGTGCAGAGAAAAACGCAGCCCGAAACGGCCTGGCCGCGCCGTCCAAAACCGACGATCCGTCGGTTATGCGTCGGCAAGAGCAACGCCTCCGACACGGTTGGCGCCGGCCATCGAGGAGCCGCTCGAGTTAGAGCCCCCAGGGGTGAGTTCAATTCACACGTTTTCGTCGGCGTCAAGGCGTCGCATCGTCTCGCCGCAATTCCATGGTAGTTTGCGGTTTCCTCGACTACAGGAAAAGCATGCAGCGGAGTCAGATTGGGAAAAGCGCGCCGACGCTATCCAAAGGAGTGAAAAATGCGCGAAGTTAATATCAACCCGTTGCCGCCCAACCTGCGCGGAAGTCGATTTAAGCCACTGACCGCGCCCATTTTCCTAGGTATTGGAGCCCGCCGACCCGCGAGGAATTCGCGCTGGCGCTATTCGATGAGCTCGATCCCGAGTCGCAGGAGTGGTACGGCGGCGCAGCCTTCGTCGAGCGGATGCGCGCAAAATTGCGCTGATTGGCCCGTGGCGGAAACCTTGGGGGTGTGCCCAATTTAGGCATACCCCCTGCATCGGGTTTCGAGGTAACTGATGATCAGTTACGTAACCCGCCAGAAAAGCCTTCGGTCACCGGCAAACCCTCGCCAGATAAGGAGGGTAACCGAAAAAAACAGGGTAACCGGAGAGGGAAAAGAAAGGGTCGCGGAGGGTGACTGGCGGAAACCGTCGAGGTGGGGATGCGGCGTTTCACGCCTCCTTTGCGGTGTTGCGAGACAGCGTCACGTGCACGCTGATAGCCGATCCGCCGCGAACCGAAGCCGCCGGTGCAGACGCCATTTCTGGCCTGTGCACCGCGATCGCGGCTTTATCGGCCTGACTCCTTCACGTCCGCGGTATTTAGCGCCGCAGACTAGACGGCGCGGCGCTGACCGATACGGGAAACTCCCGTAATTGGAAACAAGGAGAGGCATTTATTGGGCACTCGGGCAGGCTGAGAAGATCGTCCGCAGTGGTCAAGTCGCGCCCGGTCCTGAGGAATTTGTGGCCTTGCGGGGTTTGCCAGACGAGCACATCAGCAGTCTGGCCATCTCCGCCAACATAGAAATTCCACTTACCCGTCTCAATCCCCTTAATCGCGTCTTTTTCGCTGATCTTCCACCGACTCCCGTCGGCATTCTTTCCGCCGATATGCGAAATGGCCTCGTGCCTACTCTCCTTATTTGTCTTGCTGATGCAGAAAACCTCAATACGCATTGCCATAAAACCTCCAATCTTTATGATGGAGTTTGATATTGTATGATCAATGATATGGAACTGCAGGTGCAACCGAGGTTTACTTGATATGCGTTAGCGTGCATCAAACATAGCCGCATGAACGAAAAGAAAAATGATTTTCAATGCTTTCTGCAAAATCAGATTTTAAATACGGAATAGTCAGCACGATGCTGACGAGGCTGGTACACCGGGAACTGTTGCACCGTGCGGCATCGAAACTCGGTCGCGATCAGCTGTCGATGACTTGCCCGCCCGGGACCTCGCCGACCGTTCTGTCCGTTGCACCCTTCCAGATTTCGCGCATATTCGTGTGCGCCGAAAAAGCTTCGCTGAGCGCGGCGTGGAGGTGGCGGATGAACGCTAGTCGCGGAAGCCGTTTAAATCATCCTACATTACCTGAGCAGTGCACAGACAACCATCTACGGGAGTTGGTTATGGCTCCGGGTAAGAAAGACGCGTCACTGGCAAGCAAGCAGCTGTCGAACAAGTAGAGCGCGCCGGCACAGAAATCCGTTGCCGGTTCGGTTCTGAGTCAGGCCAAAAAAAGCCTAGCCCAGCACCATCGAAAAGGAAGTGACAAGAACGGCATCCTATGACCCCTGGCCTGACCCGCCAAGCTTTTCATGCAGATTCTCCAATGGATGGGCGCTGAGGGGATCGAGCCGGACGCGCGCTGCGGTTAAGATTTCAAAAGGAAGGCCGTAATAAGCAAAAAGAAGTGACGCATACACGGCCTAGACTCATGCGATCCACAACAATAGAAGAAGTCGCGACATCGATATCTAGGTAAGGTCTGCACAACTCGTTTTCAGAGAGTTGGCCGTTTGCCACTTGCGTCGTATCAGCCATGAGAGTCTGCTGGCAGGTTGGTCGCCTGGCTTTTTGAAGCGTGACGACCACTGTTTGCCGAGATTCGCGGCCTGAATCTGCGAGCGTTTCAAGCGTTCCACAAAGCCTTGCGTGCCATCCACAGGTTGCCCAGAGCAAATAGTGTCGTGATCTGGGCGGTGTCCTTCATCAACCCTCGGTACCGGGTCTTCGTATAGCCAAACTGCTGTTTGAGGACGCGGAACGGATGTTCAACCTTGGCGCGGATGCCGGCCTTCAGGCGTTCAATCTGATCGAATATCGCGTCCAGCCGATCGGTTAGGTCCAGTTGTCTGCGCCTGCCTGGTCGCATCGCGACATGCCAGCGAACCGCGCTTACCTGGCAGCGATTTTCGATACCCTGATATCCGGCGTCAGCGTACACATCCATTTCCTGGCCGTGCAACAGCGCTTCGGCCGCATTGATGTCATGAACGTTGGCGGCTGTGCCGATGACCGTGTGGACCAGGCCCGACTCTGCGTCCACGCCGACATGCGCTTTCATCCCGAAGTACCATTGATTTCCCTTCTTCGTCTGGTGCATTTCCGGGGCCCGTGTACCAGAGCCGTTCTTCGTCGAAGTGGGTGCGGAAATCAAGGTAGCGTCGACCGCCGACCCCACCTTCAGTATCAAGCCTTTCTCGCTCAGGATCTCATTGACCAGCGTGAGCATCTGCGCAGCCAGGCCGTGCGTTTCGAGAAGGTGACGGAACCGGAGAATCGTGCTCTCGTCCGGCAAACGCGTCATACCCTCGTCCAGCCCAGCAAATTCACGATACAGCGGCACGTCATAAAGCGCCTCTTCCATCGCCGGGTCTGACAGACCAAACCACTGCTGCATGAAGTGGATCTGCAGCATCGTCGCAATAGGAAACGGCGGCCTTCCAGTCTTACCCCTTGGATAGTGCGGTTCGATCAACGCAATCAACCTCGACCATGGCACAACGCGCCTCATCTCATCGAGAAATTCCCGCTTGCGCGTGCGTTTCGTTGAAAGATCCAGACCAAGACCAAGCTGTGTCATCGAGGTACCCCTTAAACCTGCCTTCTCCCAGGATAGTCCACCGAGACGTCAACGCCAGGACTTTTGCAGACCTTCCCTAGTCAAGGCATTCAACATCGGCAACAAGAACGATGCAGCGGATGCCAAAGCAATCTGGCTGGCGGTGCAGCAACCTTGCAAGGCAGTCGCGGTCAGACGGAAGACCAGTAGGCAGTGCTGGCCATGCACCGAGTGCGGCAGCAGTTGGTCAAGATCCGCACCATGCAGATCAACGCGCTGCGTGGCTTGCTGACCGAGTACGGCGAGGTTATGGGCGCGAGTCGTGCGGCTTTGGACAAAGGGATGCCTGACGTGCTGGAGAAACTGGCCGATCGATTGCCCGCGATGCTGATTGAGACGTTGCGCGAACGGTACAGCGATCTAACAAAGCTGGATCAACAGATCGACAAGATCGAGCAACGACTCAAGGTGTGGATGAGGCGAGACAAGGGATGCCAGGCCATTGCGGAAATACCGGGCGTTGGGCTACTAACCGCCACGGCAGCAGTCGCCACGATGGGAGACGCCAGGGTATTCCGATCAGGCCGAGAGTTTGCCGCGTATATCGGTTTGGTACCGAAGCAGTCGGGCTCGGGCGGCAAGGTGACGCCTCCCATTTTGCGAAGGCTTTCGCACGCTGTGACAGATGAGACGGCTGCGCCTTTATATCCGGCCCTTGATGCAGCTTCGATGCTGCAGGCCCCGATGAAATCCGCTGACCCACACCTCATTTCCGTGTCGAGCTCGAGGCTCTCCGTCATACTCAGGTTTGGTGGGTCCCGGTCCAACCTATCTCGTCATCACACGCGATTGCCAGCGCAACCTTTTGACCTACCGTCCTTGTGAATCGTTTCCTCTGATTTGTGCTCCCTTACGCGGGTTTGGAACTGACGTGTTCCCTCTGATATTTGCCTGTTGTGGGCGAGAAGCGCCCAGATGGTCCTGGCCAGTTTGTTGGCGAGAGCCACGATTACCACGTTGAACGGGCGGCGTTTGGCGAGCTGCTCTATCCATGCGCCAGCCTTTTCTGGATGTCGCAGAACACTGCGCGCGCCGTGGATGAGTAGCGTGCGTAAATCGGTATCACCTCGCCGGCTGATCCCCAGCAACTGCACCTTTCCGCCGGAACCGGTCTGTTTCGGTACCAAGCCGATCCAGGCTGCAAATTCTTGGCTGGAGCGAAAGGCTGTCGCATCGCCCATCGTGGCGACCGCCGCGGTAGCGGTCAGCAAGCCAACGCCAGGCACGGCGGCGATCGTCTTGCAGGCCTGATCCTTTCTCATCCAGATGCGCAGGCGTTGCTCGATCTCAGCAATCTGCCTGTCGAGCACCGTCAGGCTGTTCCACTGCGCACGCAATGTATCGATCAGCATGGCAGGCAGACGCTCCGATAGTTTCGCCAGAACGCCGGGTATCGCCTTGTCAAGCACTTCCCGACTGCGGCCCATGACTTCACCGTACTCGGCAAGCAGACCACGCAGGCTGTTAATCTGCATCGTGCGGAACTTGACCAACTGCTGCCGCATGCGGTGGAGTGCGAGGACTGCCTGTTGTGCCTCCGATTTGATGGCCACTGCCTTGCTGGGAATCTGCGTGGCCATCCAGATGGCGCGCGCATCGGCCGGATCACTCTTGTTGCCGATGTTGAAGGCCTTGACGAACTTCGGGGGCATCAACTTCACCTGATGCCCCAACTTCATCAGTTGCCGCGCCCAATGGTGCGCACCGCCACATGCTTCCATTCCGATCAGGCAAGTGGGGCGGTTTGCGAAGTATTCGAGAAACCGGTCCCGCCTGATTGCTTTGTTGATGACTTCACCACTCTTCGGGTCTACCCAGTGGACCTGAATGACGCTTTTGGCAATGTCGACACCTACGGGGAATGGGGTTCATGGCTGTTCACCTCCGGTTCGTTCTGAAGACCTTAATAATCCTCGGTTTCGAACACGTTGAAGCTCCTCGTGTACGAGCGGGGTCACCGCTCGCGTGCGGGAGGCGTCCATTCCATTTCCGTTTGGCAAGGCTGGCCGCCGCGCGGTTGTAAGCGCGGGTTAGCATTGCTGCCAGAGCCGCATTGAGCGTGGACAGAACCGCCGCTCAACTGTTCATTCCGGCGCGGAGGCCAGCGCGCAAGCATCTGGCGACGCTTCTGGCACGTGACCTTGCCGCTGATTTCGCCGGGTGTCTTCGCCGGCGCGCTGTTCTCGGTGCTGATTTCGCTCGACAACCTCGGCGTGCCCTACTTTCTCGGCAGCGCCAACACAACGACGCAGCCTGTCGTCATGCTGTCGTATTTGCAAAACTAGTTCGATCCTTTCATCGCTGCGATCAGTACGTGCAGATGCTGATAGCAATCGTGTTTCTCCTGGCGGTCGAGAAGATCTACGGCTTACGGTCGATGAACCGCTAGGCGTGCGCGCAGTGGCGTGCGACCTTCTCGTTGCTTCGGCCGCCCGACCTGAGCAATCAGGCCTCGCTAACTGGTGCTAACCACGTGCATCCCGGCGCGACTGCAACCCGGCTTGGTGATCTTTTTGTCAGCTGGGTCTTGCGGCGAAGCCCGAACATGGTGGTATGGCGGTCTTGACCGTTAGTTGCACTATTGCCAGGAAAGACAATGAATGAAAATGGGGAAAGCGATGTGCTTCCGCGCGCCACCAATCGCCCTGACTGACCGACGCACCCGATGGAGGCGACATCATGCGATTGCGCCGCATCCCCACGCGACGTTCTCCCATGCATGGCAGAGGACTGTTCGCGCTGCAACCGATCGCCGCGAGCTACAGGGTCATCGAGTACAAGGGGGAATTGACCAGTTGTTGGATGGAAAACGACCCTTCCAAGAACAAGGCTGCACGATGCGCAAGATCAACAACCTGACGGACGCCAGTACCCTGTGTTGCAGTGGACCTCGTGCAGCCCCAGCGAATAGTCACTGGCATGGCCGCAGTCGAAGCCGAAGAACCACAGGGCGGGCCATGACGTGAGCCTACCCGCGAAGCTCAGGCCACCATGCGCAGTAAGGAGCATCGCGAGCGGTGCGTGCGACTCGGGTATCTCGTTGCCGGCGTCGCTGAACATCGAGAGGAAGAAATTCACGATGCCCTGTTCGTCGGGGACGACGTGACCATCGCGCCATGAGTCGGCGAACGGCACCAGATCGAGACGATCGACGCCGTAGAGAACATGATCGGCGGGTACACCGACATAGCGCATCCGCCTGCAACCTTACGCTTCAAACGTGGGCCTCACCCGGATAGCGGCAAAACAGGGGTTGACGGGAACAATGACCCCATTTGGTGGTTGATGCTGGCCTTGTGGCCAGAGAACTGACTTTAGCGAACGTCAACTTCAACGTCGACAGTGATGCCACGTTGCCGTTGGTTGTACTCAGGCCGGCGGACAGCGAGTTGCCCCCGCTCTGTGCGGTACAGTGATGAAATGGGTTATAGTCAGACAAATCAACGGTCGGAAGCCACCCGTGAACCGTACTCATGTCTGGTCGTGCCCCGCTGCGGGCCGGCTTTCGGTGGAGCGCTCCTGTGTCGGCGCACTGAACGTTCACTGTCACTTCGCGGAGTGTGCGGCGGACGCGGCCTTTCTCGTCTCCGAAAAAGGTGCAATTGAGTACGCCAGCGCAGGAGCATTTGCAATGATGGCGCCCGGCGCCCTCGCACGGGGGCGCGACGTCGTGTCGCTCGTCGAGGTCAGCAGCGCGCCCCGCTTCCGGGACGCGATTCGCCGCGCCCGCACGGGCCAACTGGCGGAAATGATGGTGGTGTTCCGCGCGAAAAATGGCGGCAGGGTGCCGTTTCAGGCGAAGGTGTTTCGGGCCGTCGACTCGCACAAACTTTGGATAGTCGGGCTTGACCTCTCGAAAACGGACAAGCTGGCTAAGTACGAGCCGCAGGGCGCGGTGGCCGAGCAGGAAGTCTTGACGGCGGCGTACCGGAACGGCGAGTTCATGGTGTACTACCAACCCTTGGTGAGCCCCGACGGCGAGCTTAAGGGTTGCGAGGCGCTAATGCGGTGGCGGCAGCCCAGCGGCACCTTTGTTTCGCCGGTAGACTTCGTTCCAGTGGCTGAGCGCAGTGGCTTTTTCATTGAGCTGGGTGCGTTCACGTTACGCGAAGCACTCGCGCAGTTGCAGCAATTCAAAAAGGCAGGGCTGGACAAACTCTTCATGAGCGTGAACGTCAGCCCACGCCAGCTCGAGCACGATGATTTCGAAGACATCCTCGCGCGCGCTCGCCGAAACGGGTGTGCATCCCGGGCGGCTCTCACTGGAATTGACTGAAGGCGCGATGGTGCTAGATGTCGAGGAGACCCGGCGATTCTGCACCGGATTGTGGCCACGGGGGTTCGCATCTCGTTGGATGACTGCGGCACCGGCTTTGCGAACATGACCTACCTGACGTCCTTCCCAATATCGACGGTCAAGCTGGACCGTTCGTCCAGGCAATTGAGGTCGACCAGACTTCGCGAGTCGTGGTCAAAGCGTTGGTCGGAGCGGCCAAGACACTCAACCTTCGTCTGGTTGCTGAAGGCGTTGAGACCGCCTCGGTGGCGCACGCTTTGAAGGACATGGGCATCGACTACTTGTAGGGCTACCTCTATGGCAAAGCCATGCCCGCAGCGGCCCTCATTGCTCGCTTCAGAGCACTGGCGTCTCGCATTCAGTCGTGAATCGGGCACAGCGGCAGTTAATTTAGTCCTTGAGGTAGCTGGCTAAATTCCTCCTTGGCCTTGGTGAAAGCCCGCGCTCTTCGTCACTCTGGCAAGCTCCACCCTGTCGATGTCTGCGCGAACATGTAGTTGACTTTGATGTCACTAACACCTCAGGAACTCTTCGTGGGTCAGGCCAAAGTCAATAACGTAACGACCTAATATATTAGCAACAGTTCAAATATTATTCCAACGCGACCATAATCGGTCTTCCTCACTGCAACGACGCATTGGATGCATCCATTGTTTCATTAAGTCAAAGTTTAGACCCGTTCCGTCCGGTAAAATGCAAGGTGATGGATAACGAATTTTTACCTGCGGTAGTTTAGGTTAATCCAAGGATCTCGTCGGTGGATAATACAGATTCGTTTGCTGACAGATTTGGCGAGTACGCTCGACCTCGCGTACTGGAAGCGGCGCAAGCGCCGAAAATTGAATTGGACAAGACTCGTCGCGTGCTTGAGCCAGTTGTGTCACCGCTTCATCTCCCGTTGACACCCGCTTACACCGCGTCCCAATCGGGAGGATGGTCATACAGCGCTATCTTTGGGCAATTGAGACGCCTTTGGATTGGCCTCGCCGCCTCCCGGTGATCGTCACCTTCTATGAGCCGCTGCATCCAGGCCTCCATGCTAAAGGGATCAATTGGGTTCAGATGGTCGGCGCATTTTCCCGCGTGCTTGCCCGTTTGAGAGCGTACGGGAAGATTGATCTGAAGCAACACGTACGCGAAAAGCGTTGGCAAATTTACCTTTTAGCACCGTTCTCCGGCGTGCCAGGTTACAGTGCTTTTATCAAGGTTCAGGTGCCCAATAAACGCTTCTAAAAGTACGTTTTCGCAAATAGAAAAAGAAGGCGGCTCAATAGCATTAATTTGACTATAAACGGGCATCTTAAATCCATTTGCATGGGAGGAAATATGGATCGCCTGCAATTGCCCTGTGCGTCGCCTTACCCCGGTGCAATCCCGGAACGCGCCCCCATTTTCACCAATACCCCCGAGTGCGCCGCCACTTCTCAAATGACCGCGTTCACCGCGGCCTTGCAGGCGCACACGGGCCAGATCTTCGACAGCTACGAAACGCTGCACGATTTCTCGGTACGGGCATATCGAACGTTCTGGCAAGTCTTCGTGCAATGGTCTGAAGGTCTTGACTGGTCCGGCAGTCTCAAACCCGTGTGCGTCGGCGACGAATGCGAGCACGCACAGTTCTTCCCGGAACTCGAACTGAATTACGCCGACAACCTCTTGAGCTTGTCGGTAGCAAGGGCCGAGGCACCTGCGCTGACAGCCTGTCACGCCGATGGCCGGCGAGTACATCTGACTCGCGGTGAGCTGCGCGATCGCGTATCGCGTCTCGCGCATGCACTCACGGAATTGGGACTGCGCCAGGGGGATCGCGTAGTGTGTGTGATGCGCAACGACGCTGAAGCGGTCGTCACTGCGCTGGCGGTCACCGCGCTCGGTGCAACGCTGTCGACGGCTGCACCGGAGATGGGTGTCGAGACGCTCCTCGATCGTTTCACACCGCTCTCGCCGCGCCTGCTGTTCGCGCACGCAGCGGCGCAGACTTTCGACACGGGCGTACCGGTCGCGACCAAGATCGGCGAGCTGGCGGCTGCTTTGCCGTCGCTGGAATGTATTGTCCGTCTCGACGACGGCGCCCTACCAGATGCGGTCAAGCAACGAATCTATTCGCTCGATGAACTGGTCGAGCACAGCGACGCCGCATCGTTCGAATGGCGGCGCTTCCCGTTTAACCACCCGCTTTTTGTCATGTTCTCGTCGGGCACCACCGGCAAGCCCAAGTGCATCGTGCACGGTGCGGGCGGCACTTTGCTGGAACACCTGAAGGAGCATCGGCTGCATAGCGATCTGCGGGCCGGCGACCGGATGTACTTCCATACCACCTGCGCATGGATGATGTGGAACTGGCAGTTGTCGGCGCTTGCGTCCGGCGTCGAAATCGTCACCTATGATGGCCCGATCTCGACGGTCGATACGCTATGGCGCCTTGTTGCCGACGAGCGCGCCACGGTGTTCGGCACAAGCCCCGCTTATCTGAAGATGAGCGAAGACGCTGGGCTGATGCCAGGGCGGCAGTTCAATCTAAGCGCCCTGCGCGCGATGATGTCGACGGCCGCAGTGCTGTTCGACCCACAGTTCACTTGGGTGCGTGATCACGTGAAGCCGCTGCCTTTGCAGTCGATTTCGGGCGGCACGGACATCATCGGCTGCTTTGTGCTAGGCAATCCCAACCTGCCCGTCTACGCAGGCGAAGCCCAATGCAAGAGTCTTGCGCTTGACGTTCAGGCCCGCTCGCAGGGCGAGTCCGTCGACGGGATCGGCGAACTGGTGTGCGCAAACCCGTTTCCGTCACGTCCACTCGGCTTCTTCGGCGACACGGACGGCACCGTCTTTCACGCCGCCTATTTCGCGAGCAATCCGGGCGTCTGGACTCACGGCGATCTGATCGAGTTTTCGCCGCAAGGCACTGCGAGACTGCATGGCCGCACCGATGGCGTCCTGAACGTGCGCGGCGTCAACGTCGGGCCGGTCGAGATCTATCGCGTACTGGATGACATCGAGGAAATCCGCGACGCGATGGTCGTTCAGCAGTCGTTGCGCAATATGACGGCTGGCTCTTCGAACGCAGCCCCAACGGATCAGCGTACGGTGTTGATGCTCGTGCTGCGCGAAGGCTTCGAGCTGAACGCAGCGCTGGCCGCCCGTGTGCGCCGCGACCTTGCACGTCGCACATCTCCGGCGCACGTGCCCGACCGCATCATCGCCGTCGATGCGTTGCCGGTTACGCACAATGGCAAGCCGTCGGAAGCGGCCGCACGCAACGCGATCAGCGGCCTGCCGGTGCGCAACACGGCGGCGCTGCGCAATCCCGAGTGTCTGGACGCGATTCGGCGTCACCCGGCGCTGAACTCGGCAACGCGCGAACTGGCGCCGGTGGGCCAGTCCCGGGAGGATCTCGAACGGCACTTGCAGTCGCAGTGGGAAAGACTGTTCGACATAGCTCCGATCGGTCGCGACGACAACTTCTTCCAACTAGGTGGCAATTCGTTGCTGGCGGCGAGATTACTTGCCAGTGTGAATGAGTCGACGGGGCGCACGCTGCCGCTCGCGACACTATTCATCGCACCGACCATTGCGCGCCTCGCCGCGGCAATCGACGAGCCCGGAGTGCCGCAATCTTCGCCGACGGTCGTACCGATACGAGCTGGCACGGGTACACCGCTCTTCCTGGTACACGGGGTGAGCGGCACCGTCATGGAATGCTCGGCGCTCATCGCGGCGATGCAGACGCCGCGCCCGATGTTCGGGCTGCAGGCACGAGGCCTCGACGGCGAGCAGCCGGCACAACGGCGCGTTCACGACATCGCGGCCAGCTACATCGGACAGATGCGCAGCGTGCAGCCGACGGGACCCTACGCGGTGGCGGGCTACTCGTTCGGCGGATTGATTGCGGTCGAGATTGCGCAACAGCTAAGCCGCGCCGGCGAGCAAATGGAATTGCTGTGCCTGATCGATACCTATGCGCACGAGCGTTGCCTCCCGTGGCGGGCCTGGCTGCGGCACAACCGTGACTTCCTGGGCTGGCACTGGCGCAGGCTGCGCGCCGTCCCCAAGGCGCAACTTACGCACTACGTGAAGGACAGACTCGCGAATGTCGTAGATTATTTGCGCATGCGCAATGGACGCATGGCACACCGCCCAAACAGCCACAACGCGATGATGCCGCCGGCACTACGGACGGTGCGCGAGACGTTACGGGTAGCGATGACGACGTATCGGCCAAGGCCCTATCACGCTGGACCGATCGTCTATGTGCACGCGACGTCCACGCTGTCTTACCGTAATAATCAGTTGACGCTGTGGCAGCACGTCGCTCGCGGCGGGCTGGATGTCGTCGATGTGTCTTGCGACCACTTCGAGATGATCGCCGAGCCGAATGTGCAGGTCGTGGCTGCGGCGTTGGATCGGCGCCTGACCAGCAGCGACAAATCGCGATCCGGGTTTCCTGCGTTCGGAGGCGTCGCGTGCGCCTAGGCGATCGCTGGTCGCCCTCCGCCGCGTGGCAGAGCGCGACCAGCACCGACCGTTTTCATCCGCGTTAACCAGATACCGGAAAGAGCGCTGCCTACGCTGTTTGATCCGATGACACGAGCGATCCCTCACAATCTGGCGGGGACTGCGGCAGGCATGGGCCTTGGCCTCTACACTGCCGCTGCATTGCCAAGGCCCATCCCGGAACAATAGGTGTTAAATCAACCGGGCACGGGACGAGTTTCAGCGTCTGTATCCCGAGTTCGCTTTCGATTTCAGGTTAGCCTGTTTATCGCCAGGCGCTTGAGGACAGCTCGGCGGACGGATGACCACCCCTCATGCGAAAGTAGCCATCGTGGTGACACGAGTTCGGACGGCGGTTGGGGGTAAGTAGTCCGGTCTGAATAATTCGCTTTCGGCGGCACCGCTCACGGTGTCGACGCGAAAGCGGCGCAGAGGTTTAGCCACGACACAAGCACAAGGACGCAAAAACGCCGCAGTTTTCTGAGGATCATGCGCAGGTTGTGGCCAGCGCCGCAAAGCACGGCGTTGATCGCATCGCCCAGCGCTCCCTTCAGCCAGTTCCTGTCGAGTTTGCCATCGGCCTTCATATGACCGATGGCCGGTTCGATCGCACTGCGCCGCCGGATCATCGCGCGCAACGTTCGCGTGATACCACGCCGCAGACCGGGGTGGTAGACCTTCACGCCGTCCGGCTCAGCGCCCCGGTAACCACGGTCGACGATCGCGATTTCCGGTTTGACGTCACTGAGGATCGCCGCCTGCTCCAGCGCTTCCTCCAGCGTGTGGCCGTCGTACGGATTGCCCGGCATCGAGCGGGCACCTACCACCAGTCCCTCCCGATGCGTCGTCGTGATCGACACCTTGACGCCGAATTCGTACGGCGTACGAACTTTGCCCTTCGCCAGACATTCAACTTCCGGTGCGTGCAGCGCGTAAAGCTTGTTCCTGTCCTTCGTCTTCTGCGTCAGGATCCGCTTCGTGCGGGCAATCAGTTCCTGCAGCTCAGCTCGCCTGTTATCAACCACCGTGTCGAGTTGCCGTTCGACGTCGCGCATGACCCGACCCACCCGCGAGCGCAGGGTGCGCAGTGCCTTTCCCA
>NZ_JBFPKO010000051.1:0-23255 GCF_040948765.1 Paraburkholderia sp. BR10923
CATCGCGCGCCGCTCTGGCAGACTGGTCGCCATGGACATACCCGCCGATCTCGACGCCCTCAGTACCGAACAGATACGCGAACTGAACGTGAAGCTGATGGCCGAGATCGCCGAGAAAGAAAGAGAGTTGCAGTACCGGCAAACACGTATCGACCAGCTTACGCACGAACTCTCGGTCATCAAGCGGCAGCAGTTCGGCAGGCGCAGTGAGCAGCTCAACAAGGGGCAACTGAGCCTGCTCGAGGAAGCGCTCGACGCGGATCTGGCGGCAATCGGGCTCGAGCTGCAGGGGCTGAAGTCCGGCGAGCAGGCAGGGACACCACGGCAACAGCCAAAGCGTGAACCGCTTCCTCCCGAACTGCCACGTACCGACATTCATTACGAGCCGGACAGTACGATCTGTACGTGCGGCTGCGAGCGCGTTCGCATCGGCGAGGACATCAGCGAGAAGCTGGATTACACGCCCGGCGTGTTCACGGTTGAGCGGCACATCCGGGGTAAATGGACGTGCAAGGCATGCGAGACGCTGGTGCAGGCTGCGGTGCCGCCGCACGTGATCGACAAGGGCATCCCGACCACCGGTCTGCTCGCTCAGGTGCTGGTCGCCAAGTACAGCGATCACCTGCCGTTGTATCGACAGGAGCGCATCTTTGCGCGGGCGGGTCTGGCGATCGCGCAATCGACGCTCGGCGGCTGGGTTGGCGCGTGTGGCGTGCGCCTGCAGCCCCTGGTCGATGCACTTCGCGAAGAGGTATTGCAGCACGCGGTACTGCATGCCGACGAGACGCCGGTACAGATGCTTGCCCCGGGAAAGGGCAAGACCCATCGAGCCTATCTGTGGGCGTACAGCACCACGCAGTTCGCCGATCTGAAGGCGGTGATCTATGACTTCGCCGATAGCCGCGCCGGCGAACATGCACGCGCATTCCTGGGCGAGTGGCGCGGCAAGCTGGCGTGCGACGATTACGGGGGCTACAAGTCCAGCTTCAGGAGTGGGGTCACAGAGATCGGGTGCCTGGCCCACGCGCGCCGTAAATTCTTTGACTTACACGTCAAGCACCAGAGCGAGCTGGCCGAGCCCGCGCTGCGATACTTCGGTGCGTTGTACGAAGTAGAACGCGACGCCGCACAACTCGAGCCCGATAGAAGACGTCTTGTGCGTCAGGAGCGGGCTCGCCCCATCGCCGACGAACTCCATGCATGGCTGCTCACGCAACGGCAGCGTGTGCCGGACGGATCCGGGATCGCCGCGGCACTCGACTACAGCCTCAAACGTTGGGAGGCGCTTACGCGCTATCTGGACGATGGACATGTGCCAGCCGATAACAACTGGGTCGAGAATCAAATACGGCCGTGGGCCCTGGGGAGGTCGAACTGGTTGTTCGCAGGATCTCTGCGTGCTGGAAAACGCGCGGCCGCGATCATGACATTGATCCGCTCTGCACAACTGAACGGACACGATCCGTTGGCTTACCTGAAGGACGTGTTGACGCGCTTGCCGACACACCGTGCCGCCGACATAGCGCAACTGCTTCCTCATCGCTGGACGCCGACCGCTGCTTGATCGTTTGATCGTTTGAGCGATCGCCCCAGTCAAGATGCCTTCCCCGGGTGCTTACGGCGCGAATACCATACGGCTTGACACAACTCACGAGCGGCAAGCCATACTCACCCCATGATTGGAAAATGAGTTTCCTGAAGGCGGCGTAGCCCGGCACATGAGTAACCCGCGAGCCCGCTATGCAACGGATTGCATCCGACTTGCGGCTCTAGATAGCGGCAGGCTCATCGGACGGACTTCTGTAATGCGGTAGCCAACCCGCGGATATCAGCATGATCCACCGTCGAGATGTACTGCTACGTCGCCCTCAGGAAATTCCGACAATATGAATTCGACAAACTGAAAAACCGATCCCGATTGACACCGGGAGTCATATCAGCGGGCCTCCCACCGTGGTCGTGGAGGCGGCGGGGTTAAAGTGAGTTTGCGAACAGCTTTAACCAGAGGGAGGCTGAGATGAAATATAGCGGAATCGACCTGCATTCGAACAACAGCGTCGTAACGGTGACCGATGAAAATGATCGGGTGGTGGCCGAAAAGCGCCTCCCCAACGATCTGGCGAAGATTCTCGGAATACTCACGCCATGGCGCGACGAGCTGGCGGGAGTCGTCGTCGAATCAACGTTCAACTGGTACTGGCTTGTTGATGGCCTTCAGGCTGCCGGTTTCACCGTGGATCTGGCGCATACCGCTGCGATTAAAAAATACGAGGGGCTCAAGCACAGCGGCGACGAAACTGATGTTCGCTACCTTGCACACCTGATGCGGCTCGGGATCCTGCCTACGGGAGCCATCCTGCCGCCGGAACAACGTGCCGTCCGGGATCTGGCGAGGAAGCGGATGCAACTGGTGCGAAGTCGCTGCCAGCATATCCTCGCGGTCGAAAACATCACGGCCCGTCAGCATGGCACTCGCATCACCAGCAATCAGGCCATGGGCCTGCGCGCCGAAACCATCGACCAGATGCGGCTGCAAGAGGGCGTGGCGCTGGCGATCAGGGCGAACGCGGCGGTCATTGCCACCCTTTCTGCACAGATCGAAATTCTTGAAAAGCGTCTTCAGGAAAAGGTGACTGCACAAGCGGAGTATGCCCTCCTCACCAGTGTGCCTGGAATCGGCCGGATACTCGCGACAACCATTCTGCTTGAGACCGGGCCGATCGAGCGTTTCGCCAGTGCCGGGAACTTTGCCTCCTATGCGCGCTGTGTCGACAGCCAGCGCATCAGCAACGGAAAGAAAAAGGGCGAAGGCAACGCCCGCAACGGCAACAAGTATCTGTCGTGGGCCTTCATCGAAGCCGCCAACTTCGCCCAGCGCTATTGCGCGGAAGCCAGGCGTTTCTATGAACGCAAGAAAGCCCGGACGAACCCGATCGTCGCACGCAAGGCGCTCGCGCACAAACTGGCGCGAGCGTGCTTTCATATTCTGAAGGAGCACAAACCGTTTGATGTGACACGCTGCTTCATGTGAAGCTTTCGACGGCGACCGGCAAGCCCCGTGGGAAGATTGGGCTCCAGCCTTGCAAATTTGAATGGGATGCCGTGCCGTCGTCGCCGATGCGCAGTTAAAGCGGACCGCTCGCCATGCGAGCCACCGATGGATTGGCGCCAGAATACAGGCAGCCCTCGAATTTGCACAAGCCCCTTGGACGCATTGCGGTACCAACGTTCTTCCGGGGCGGCATGGCCGCCAGGGCGACCGGCTGCTTCTCGCCGCTCGCCTGATCCACATGGGTGTCTGGCGCGATCCGTCGCAGCCACAACTTGAAGAACCGGGCGCGCTCAGCCACTGCGAGCGGGACACAACACATAGGAAATCCAAACCGGCCGCTTATGCGGCCACGGCGTTGCTTACTCGCTTGACACCGGCCCGCTAATGGGTGTCTTCCCACGCGAAGAGCCGCTCGATGGTCCGGAAGCGCTCCTCGAAGACGGCCGGATCAAAGCGCTGCTTGCGGCCGCGCTTCGGTGTTTTGCGCCCACGCGGGTTCTCCCGGATGTTCGGGATCATGCCGCGATTGAAGATCGCCTTGCGGTTGGCCCGGCAGTCGTAGACGCCGTCCAGACTGACGGTTGAGCCGTGCAGGTCCATGCCAATGGCGCGGGCCATTGCGGTGAGTCCGAGCAGCGCCTCGCGCAACAGCGGCGATTCATTGCGGTTGCCCGGGGCCGTCACGAACGGCGCGATGATGTTGCACTTGCGATCGCAGAAGGCGACGATCTTGCAGCCCTTGAGATGCTTGTGGCCGCTATACCCGAGGTTGTCGCCGCCTTTCTTCGCCGCCGTGGTGGTGCCGTCGCCGTGAATGACCGTGAGATCCAGCCGCCCGTCCTGACGAAGCTTGTGCACCGAGCCGGCAAAAATCCGGTCGATGCAGCCATCGGCCTCCCAGCGCCGCAGTGCCCAATAAATACGCGTGTAATGAATCTCGGGGCGGCCTTTGCCGTTCATCCTGATCGGCAGCGCTTTCCACTGGCACCCGGTGTAAAGCAGTTGCAGGACGTAATTGAAGATTGTATGCAACGCCAACGTTGGAGCCGGCCCACGTCGGCCCCGGCTCAGATACGGCAAGACAAATTGCTCAAACTGCTCAAGACTCAAATTCGTGGGAATCGCTTGCCTGTATTGACTTCCGGTCATCCGCTACATCCGCAAATCCGGACTTTAACCGATCTGACCATGCGGACCTTAAAAGTCAGTCCCCATGCGGCATGCAGACAAATTTACGCACATCAGAAAACCCGCAACCAGTTGTATTCGAACAGCGCAGAGCGCAGATGCCGACATTCTTCAGTCACTGTACCGTCAGTTGGGTGAGTTGGGTGGTTTAAAACTGAAAATGATTTTAGATGAGCCGTGGTGTCCCAGCACTGTATTGCCGTTCTACAGCGCGCGATTGTTGACGATCCGCACGCCACCCCCGACTGACTTATGGACGGGCGCTGCCCAATCCACCTCGAACATCTAATGTGGAAGACGGCCCTATCCACACTGCTTCGCCACTCCCGCCCTCAATCTATCGCAAGCGCACCCGAACACCCAGCAAGCGTTGCCCGGCCGATCTTCGTCTCTCGCTTCAAAAAGTGCCGCTCGCGACGCAATCCGTACAGTTCGTCGCATGCTCCTGGA
Organism: Paraburkholderia sp. BR10923; assembly: GCF_040948765.1. Classification (NCBI taxonomy): domain Bacteria; kingdom Pseudomonadati; phylum Pseudomonadota; class Betaproteobacteria; order Burkholderiales; family Burkholderiaceae; genus Paraburkholderia; species Paraburkholderia sp. BR10923. The sequence continues at coordinate 4,691 of NZ_JBFPKO010000051.1, forward strand.
AGACGGTCGATGTGCCGCACAAACTGCAGGCATCCAGTCCGCGCATCCTGCCGGGAGAGCTAGCATGCCTGCCATTATCGCCGCGCATATCGCCACTGCCATCTTTTCTGTCATACTCGGAACCGCTGTTCTCCTGGCCAAAAAGGGGACGCCGCGCCACAAGTGGCTCGGTCGATTCTGGGCCGTGGCTATGCTCGCTACTTCCCTCAGTTCGTTCGACATTCGGGAACTGAGCCCGGGACATTTTTCCTGGGTGCACGGGCTGTCGTTGCTCACAATCGTCAGCTTAGGGCGGGCGATCTGGGCGATTCGGCAAGGCAACATCCGCGGTCACCAGCTTGCGATGCGCGGGTCGCTCATCGGTCTCGTCATGGCCGGTATCGCAGCAGTGGCTACACCGCACCGCCTGCTGAATCTCATTGTGACGGGATGGATCGCATGATTCGTGGCAGTAACGCCAAACTCTCCGATGCGTCCGCCGGGTTACCCGTCCCGGGAAAACAACTGCTGGACGAATATGCGCGCGAGGCCGTACTCGTCGTCATCGGCAACGCATTGATTGCGGCGGGCCTGACCGTGGTCGGCATGGGGAAAGGCCTTGGCGAAAACCTCGTCTTCAGCGAGGCGATAGGGCTGTCGATCATGCTGCTGCTCCACGTCGGCCGCTTTCGTCTTCAGCGGAAGAACGCACTCACTGCGCCAAGGCTTGCCATCGTGATGGTTGGCGCAATCATCGCTGGCGCCGCGATCGGACGGGTGATCGCGAGCGCGCTGCTGGGCCTCGACATCGGCAAGACGTTCGCCTCCAAAGACCTCGCCACGACGGGCTGGATCGCGCTGGTCGCGACGCTGCTGGTCACCTGGTATGGCTGGTCGCGAGCCCGGATCGCAGGGCTGCGCGAACAGGTGGCCCGAACTGCATGGCTGCAGGAGGCCGCCGAAAAAACCGCGTTGCGCGCTCGCTTGCAGGCATTGCAGGCGCAGATCGAACCACACTTTCTCTTCAACACGCTGGCGACCCTGGATAGCCTGATCGTGTCCGATCCGCCGCGCGCACGCGAACTGCTCGGGAGCCTCAACCGCTTTTTGCGGGCAACGCTTGAAGCGTCGCGGGCCGAAAGCGAGACGCTCGCGGATCAGTTTGCGGTGCTGGATTCGATACTTGCCGTGCACGCAATGCGCCTCGGCCCGAGACTCGCCTATGCGCTCGATCTCCCTGCCGATTGCGGGAACCTCGCGGTGCCGCCGATGCTGCTTCAGCCGCTCGTCGAAAACGCACTGAAGCATGGTGTTCAGGTTACGGTGACAGGTGGGCGGATCGAGGTGAGAGCAAAGCGCGGCGAACAGCACGTCGAGCTCATTGTCGCCGACACGGGGCCAGGCTTCGGTGCGACGCCGGCGACGCAGGGCACGGGCATCGGACTGGCGAACGTGCGGGAGCGCCTTGCAGCACTCTATGGCGAGCGCGCTTCACTGACGCTCGTCGAGAACGTGCCGCAAGGTACCATCGCGAAAATCCTGCTTCCGGTGGACAATGCCCGTCATCCGCAAGAGAGTGTGAGGCCATGAAGATCCGCCAGCCCCGCCCTGCGGCGCAGAACGATAGCGGCAAGGCCTTTTCGCCGGAGGTGTCTCGCGCGCCGACCGCGCTGATCGCCGAGGACGAACCGCTCATCGCAGCCGCGCTTCAGCGGGAGCTGACGGCGGCCTGGCCGGATTTGCAGATTCTCGCGACGGTCGGTAACGGCCAGCATGCCATCGAGCGCATCGTCGCCTTGCAGCCGGACGTTGCCTTCCTCGACATTTCAATGCCGGGATCGACCGGGCTCGACGTTGCGCGCGCGTGCACGAAGCTCGCGGCGCCGCCACAGATCGTGTTCGTGACCGCCTACGATCAATACGCGTTGGACGCGTTCGATGCCGCCGCGATCGACTATCTTCTGAAGCCCGTCGATGCCACGCGGCTCGCGCGCACGATCGACAGGTTGTGCGTTCGGCTTTCGCGCGCGCCAACAGATGCGATGCCCGGCGCCCAGATGCAAGCTCATTTGCAGCGACTGCTCTGCCAGCTGGAGCAGATCACGCGCAGCACCGCGCCGGAGAATCGCGGGCAGGCCAGCGACCAGAGGCCGCCGCTTCGCTATCTGCGCGCATCCAGCGGCAGCGACATCAGGATAGTGCCGGTGGAAGATGTGCTGTACTTCGAGGCTGCCGACAAGTATGTCGTCGTCGCGACGCGAACGGGCGAACTGCTGATCCGGATGAGCCTGAAGGAGTTAGTTGCGCAACTGGACCCGGCTCGCTTCTGGCAGGTGCACCGAAGCACCGTGGTGAACGTCGATAAGGTAGAGAGTGCATCGGTCAGCGCGCTAGGGAAAACGTCAATCAAGCTGCGCGGCCACGATGGCGCGATCGCCGTCAGCAAACAATACGCACACATGTTCCGGCAGATGTAAACCGGCAAAACGGAGCGATGGCTTCGTCGCGACTAGTACAACATCCCCTAAATAGCTTGATTAAATAATTGTCTTGGCTATCATTTCGGGATGAGCCAAGGTCGTCATGCAACGCCAGTGAAGTTGGCGAAGAAAGAACGAGAAGAACTCCTGTCGCTGATCGAGCGGAAGACCGCGACTCAGCGAGATGTGATGCGGGCACGCATCGCGCTGTGGGCGCACGAAGGACACTCGAATACGGTGATTGCTCGAGAGCTGCGCGTATCGGCGCAGACGGTCTGCACGTGGCGCAAGCGCATCGCACAGAACGGTGCGCAGGGCCTGCGCGAGGGTGAGCGTAGCGGCCGTCCGCCACGCATCACGCAAGAAACGCGACTGCAGTTGATTGCGTTGGCATGTGAAGCACACGAACCCGAGGGACGGGCTACGCCGACACTGGACGAGATAGTGGCGCGCGCGATCGAGCGTGGCATTGTCGAACAGATCAGCCGCAGCCATGTGCAGCGCATTCTGCAGGCTGGCGACGTTCGACCGCACCGGGTCCAGCAATGGCTACACAGTCCCGACCCGGCCTTTCGCGAGAAGGTCAATGTGATTTGCAAGCTGTACCGCAAGGCGCCCAAAAACGCGGTGGTGCTCAGCATCGACGAGAAGACGGGCATTCAAGCCATCGAGCGCAAGCACCCGGGGCACGCGCCGGCACCGGGACGGCTGCGTCGTCGGGAGTTTGAATATATCCGGCACGGCACTCAGGCGCTGATTGCCGCGCTTGATGTGCATCCGGTCAGGTGCTGGCACTGCCGCGAGCGGCGCACCCAGGACGACCTGGTCGCCTTCATGGAGCGCGTGGCGGCTGCGCACCCGGGCAAACAGGTGCACGTGATTTGGGACAACCTCAATACGCATCGCGCCCAGGCCGTCTGGCAAGCGTTCAACGAGCGGCATGATCGGCGGTTTCACTTCCACTTCACCCCGCTGCACGCGAGCATAATCAGGCAGCGCGCCCCTTCAAATGGACTTTCCGGGGCTACCCGTTGCAAACGGGCACATCGTAATCAAGAGACAGACATGCCAGCCATACCCACTAAACATTACGCGACCGAACTCCAGCGTCAACTGCGCAGCTTGCTCGGCCATGAGCAGATCGTCACACAAGCCTATGGGCGGCACCTGCTGATCAAACGTCTCGATGATGAGGAACCGACTGTTGTGGCGCGCCTTACCGAGCTCGCCCGCAATCGTTATAGTGCCGCCTTTCGGAGCCACACCGGCCGATGGGAACCTCTGCCGGGCACAGGCTCACTCGACGAGATGGCCGAGGTCGTCGTCACGCTCCTACAGCCTTATTTGCAGCCCGATAATTATTAAAGCTATTTACGGGATGTTGTACTAGTGCGAAAGGTCGCTTCTCAATTGCGGCCCACGTCCTTCTATGACCGTTCTGTTGTGTTGAGCCGTCATCTGGATGGCGCGAACAGCGCCACGTTAGTGGCTTTTATGGCCGGCTGGCGCCAGATGCCGTGTGCCGAAGGCGACCCCTTTGCGGACATGGGGCACACAAAGGAGAATTCTCGGTGATATCTGTTACGAGGCGCACGCTATGACTAACTTCCAGCCTGACGGCTGGCATACCGTCACACCCCGAATCATCGTACGGGATCCCGAAAACCTAGTAGCGTTCCTTAAGCAGGTCTTTCAGGCACGGGGTGAATTTCGAGCCGGATTACCTGCCGAGATCAGAATTGGCGACTCCGTGCTGATGGTCAGCGGTGGGGATGGCCTGCGTGACCCAGCCACGGCATTTCTCTACGTCTATGTCGAGGACGCTGATTCAACCTACAGGCGCGCGATCGCGGCGAATGCGGTCGCAATTGAGGAACCAACCGACATGCCGTACGGCGACCGGCGAGCCATGGTGATAGATGAATGGGGTAATACCTGGCAAATTGCCACACATAAACATGATCTGTCCGTCGCCGAGATCCGCTCAAGGTTGGGGCAATGACAGCTAGCGGACACTGCTCCCATGTCCCGTCTCAGGACGCCGAGCGTATGCGTGTGACGACCGGACGGTCAGCTTGTGGCCGGCACCTGACTCATGGGATTCGGGCGCCGAGCCCACACCCATCCCGCCAGCAGTCGGCTGCACACGACCCTCTTCGGTCAGTCGCAACTAGATAATGAGCGGCAGCTTTTCCAAATCGGTATCACGCTGGCCAAAATGGTAGCCTTCTAATTCACAGCTCACTATTCGCGCATAGGATGGTTCCTTTCTTGGAGGTCCGTATGTCCCGAATCCTTGCAATCGATCATGTTGCTATCACCGTAGCTGACCTCGTGGGAAGCTGAGCATTTTACGATGACCTTTTCGGGACAGAAGTCGTCGCCGAGCATGTCATAGGCGGCCGGGTGCTCGTGCGCCAACTTGCAATCGGCGGCGCGGTCCTGAGCATTCATCAAAAAGGCAACGGGGTCGATCTGGTCGCCGAGCGCCCAACGGTAGGGGCGGCCGACATATGCCTCCGCTGGAATGGCTCGGTGAGTGAAATGCTCGACCTGCTCGAAGGAAAAAACGTCAACATCCTTGAAGGTCCGGTTGCACGGATGACGGCCGATAGACAGCTAGGGAAGGTCTGCAAAAGTCCTGGCGTTGAAGTCTGGTTGTCCTATCCTAGAAAAACGCGAACTAAAGGAGTTCCTCGATGACACAGCTCGGTCTTGGCCTGGATCTTTCAACGAAACGCACGTGCAAGCGGGAATTCCTCGATGAGATGAGGCGCGTTGTGCCATGGTCGAGGTTGATTGCGCTGATCGAACCGCACTATCCGAAAGGTAAGACTGGAAGGTCGCCGTTTCCGGTTGCGACGATGCTGCAGATTCACTTCATGCAGCAGTGGTTTGGGCTTTCGGACCCGGCGATGGAAGAGGCGCTTTACGACGTGCCGCTGTACCGTGAGTTCGCGGGGCTGGACGAAGGTATGACGCGTTTGCCGGACGAAAGCACGATTCTTCGGTTCCGCACCTTCTCGAAACGCACGGACTGGTCGCGCAGATGCTCACGGTGGTCAATGAGGTCCTGAGTGAAAAAGGCTTGATGTTGAAGGCAGGGTCAGCGGTCGATGCGACCTTGATTAGCGCACCAAGTTCGACAAAGAACGGCTCTGGCAAACGGGATCCGGAGATGCATCAGACGAAGAAAGGGAATCAATGGTACTTCGGGATGAAAGCGCACGTGCGACCTGAAAGTCGCTTGAATTTCTGTCTAACTCAACGATCTGATCGTCGTGATTAAACCGGTTGTTCCATCAACCGTTCCCTACCCAGACATGCGACGCCGGTAACGGCGTGGTATGAAGCTCTGGGGACAATGTAACCGCCGACAGTTTTCGGTACGCCGACCCGCGAGGAGAAGCGGAATCTGCCAGCACAAAGGTGGTGAGGGACTAGGGACGAGTGGCAACGACCAACATATGTGAACCTCTATTGAGAGTTACGTAAATCATGACATTACCAAAGCTCGGCTTGCTTCCAGCAGGCAACGATAATCGATTTGCGCTTCTGGCCGCTCTTGAGCTTGCTTCGAGCGGTGTGCTTCAGCTCGGCCAGGTTATCAGGGCAGAAGTTCGCCAATGCGTGCCGCTTGAGCCAGGCCCAAAGGTATTCGACTGGATTCAGGTCCGGGGCGTAGCCGGGCAGCAGCGCCATCTGGATTGCGCCATCCGTGCTGTCAAGGTATTCGCGCACGACACGGCTCTTGTGCTGCGCTGCGCCGTCCCACACGATCATCAGCTTGCGTCTGAGTTGCGCGCGCAGCGCTTTGAGGAATTCGATGATTTGCGCGCTTTTGATCGCGCCGTCGTGCAGGCGGAACACGAAGTTGGTACGGTTAAGACCGGCGATGGCCGAAACGTGCTTCCAGTTGAAGTGGTACTGAATGATCGGCGTGCAGCCCTTGGGCGCCCAGGTGCGCACTCGTGTGGGGCGCTCCGAGAGGCCGGATTCGTCAATGAAGACGATCAGTCGTCCTTCGGCGGGACACTTTTTTTGAGCGTGGGCCAGGTCTTGCGCTTCCAGGTCAGTACCGCGTCCTCGTTGCGCTCGATCGCCCGGCGCTCCGGCTTTTGCGAGCTGAACCCCAAGGCGCCCAGCAACCGCCAGACATGTACCTCGCTGAAGGTAACGCCGTACAGTCGCTCGATGAGCACCCGTACGCGCTTGAGCGTCCACAGTTCGGTACGGAATCCGTGTATCAACGGGCTCTGCAGCAGCGCTGCGCGCAAACCTTCGAGTTGGGCCGCATCCAGTTGGGCCGGTCGCCCCGTGGCCGAGGGCGTGTGGAAACCGTTTTACGGCTATGGAGGGGAAGGTTGCCGGACAGGCCGACCGTAGTTGGTGGCTTTGCGACAGCTCTAAGGTCGGCAGCATCATGAAGGCCCCGCAGGACCTCAGCTTCCAGCCATTCGCATCGCCTTCCCCGTCTTCGCAACGCCGAGTATTCTCATGACTCGCTTCAGGTTGTAAGCCAACACTTGAAGGCTCATCTCAGTGCTCACTCGTGCGAGGGTTCGAGTCTGGAAGTGCGTGGCACCCATCCAGTGTTTGAGCGTACCGAACACATGCTCAACGGTGCTGCGCCGGATCGTCATTGCGTCGGGATTCCGGTCGAGCCGTCGCTGCATGGCTTCCAGTATCTGTTCGTGTTCCCAGCGTCGAATGCGCCGGTAGTCGCTTGGAGAACATCGTTCCTTGAGATGGCAATGCGGGCATGCGCTGGGCCAGTACACTTTCAGATTCATGTCATGCTCAACAGTCGTGAACCGATGAATGGCGCGCTCGCCGGCCGGACAACGATAGACATCATCCTTAGCGATGTAGATGAAGTCGCGCTTGGTAAAGAGGCCCTTCTTCCTCGATGCTGACGTCAACGGTTTCGGGACATATGCCTTGATTCCCGAGAGTTCGCAGGTGCGGATATCAGGGCCACTGAAGTAGCCCCGGTCGGCCAACACCTTCAGTCCGGGCTTGCCCATCGCCTCTCTCGCCGCGAACGCCATCTTGCTGAGCTGGCCGTGATCACCCCCAACATTGGTCACCTCGTGTTCAACGATCAGGTGATGTTTCGTGTCTACCGCGGCCTGTACGTTGTAGCCGACTGTTCCGGTCTTCTTGCCGCTGCTGGTCATCGAACGCGAATCAGAATCGGTCAGTGACAGCTGTCTGTCCGGTTGCCTCTTCAGTTGCTTGCGGATCTGGTCGAGTTCGCGCATCCGTCGCCGCAGCAAAGCGACCTTCTCATACAGGCGAACGGTCTTCACATCGAAACCGGTTGGACTGACGCGATCCGCGGTCTCGATCGCGTCGAGGTATCGCTGGATACTCTCCTCGATCTGCTGCTGACGCTTGTCGATCTTGCCAGCGGTATAGTTGCGATCCCGGCTGTTCACCGCTTTGAACTTGCTGCCGTCGATGGCCACCATTTCGCTCGAAAGAAGCTTCAGGCCGCGGCACAGTTCGACGAAGCGTCGGCACACGTTGCGAATGGCGGCACCATTGTCGCGGCGGAAGTCGGCGATCGTTTTGAAGTCAGGCGCCAGGCGTCCTGTCAGCCACATCATCTCCAGATTCCGCTGGCATTCACGCTCAAGACGTCGGCTGGAGGGCACACGGTTCAGATACCCGTAGATATAGACCTTGAGCATCACTGCCGGATGATAGGACGGGCGACCCGTGAGCGCTGGCGAAGCCCCGTCGAAGCCGAGTGCTGCCAGATCAAGTTCGTCGACGAACACGTCTATGATCCTCACCGGATTGTCCTGCCCGATGTAGTCATCGATGCATTCGGGAAGCAGTGCGACCTGCTTGCGGTCATCGCCTTCAACGAATCGCTTCATGAGTCACCCGATCTCAATGCGTTGATTCAGTTTAGGCGATGAGTGCGTTTTCACACACCCTCGGCCATCACGCGAAGCGCATCGATGCCACCTTCTTCGAGTCGGGCCTTCCACGTGTATGCGGTCTGCCGCGCCACTCCGACCATCTTTGCCGCTTCGACGGGCGTCTTTCCCGCCAACATCAAGCGACCGGCACGCACCCGCTTGCGCGTAGCATCGTCCATTTTGGCCATCAACCGAGTCTCCCTTCAACGCGATGACCGTATAACGCACCAGCAGAGAATCGGTTGTCATGAATTTAGTAAAACTAAATAATATACGTCGTCATCATTGTACAAGCCAAATGTGCTGACAGGCTTGAGCCAAAATGGCGCGCGGCAAGGTATGGCCTCTGTGTGCTGGGCCATCGTGGACAGAACGCCGCCGGCGGATAGGAGGGGTCCGCCCCACTCTGAAATTCATGCGGAACAGGGTAAGTCCGTAGCGCTGCCGGCAACGGCAGGCGAACCGCAAGGAACGCTGTTAGTGCTGCGGATAGAGGATTGCGGAAAAAGCGAACGCCCGGCTGTAATGGTCGAGATACGGACTGAAACATCGTCCGACGCGAAAGCGGGCAGACTTCCGCGTGGTCATTCACGGCACTTGATTAATCGTTACACGAGGGAAAGCAGATGACGGCAACCGGAGGCATTGCGCAAGCAGAGGCCGTCGGGGCTGGTGCGCCCTCGCGCCCCACCCGCATGTGGCTTCAGGCCGATTGGCCTCGCATCAAGGATGAGGTGAAGCGACTCCAGGCGCGTATCGCCAAGGCAACCAAGGAAGGCAGAGGGGGCAAGGTCAGTGCCTTGCAGCGTCTGCTGACCCGCTCGTACAGCGGCAAAATGCTAGCCGTGAAACGAGTGTCTGAGAATCGTGGCAAGAGAACGCCGGGTATCGATGGCAAGCTCTGGTCGAATCCGGCGGCCAGATGGAAAGGGATGGAAGCAATGCAACATCACGGTTACCGTGCGTTGCCGCTTCGACGCATCTACATCCCCAAGAGCAATGGCAAGAAGCGTCCGCTCGGAATTCCCCGCATGCTATGCAGAGCAATGCAAGCACTATGGAAGCTCGCGTTGGAGCCCATTGCGGAGACCTTGGCGGATCCAAACTCGTACGGGTTTCGGCCCGAACGTTCGACTGCCGATGCTATCGAATGCTGCTTTACCACTCTAGCCAAGCGTAAGTCGTCGGAGTCGATTCTGGAAGGAGACATTCGTGGTTGCTTCGATAATTTTAGCCACGACTGGATTCTTCAACACATTCCGATGGACAAGGTTGTCCTGCGACGATGGCTGAAGGCCGGATTCATTGACGAAGGAACCCTATTCGCGACCGAGGCGGGGACACCGCAAGGGAACATTATCTCACCCGTCATCGCGAATATGACGCTGGACGGACTGGAGGCGGCAGTAGATGCAAGCGTGGGACCGACGGAACGCGCACACCGAAAGTTCAAGGTCAACGTCAATCGGTATGCGGACGACTTCGTTGTGACCGGGGTGTCTAAAGACATTCTGGAGCAGAACGTACTTCCTGCGGTCAAGCAGTTCCTGGCTGTTCGAGGTCTGGAACTCTCGGAAGAGAAAACCAGAGTCACCCACATCGCCGATGGGTTCGATTTCCTTGGGCAGAATGTCCGCAAGTACGCGGGCAAGCTGCTTATCAAACCGGCCAACAAAAGTGTGAAGGCACTTCTGGAAAAGGTAAGGAAAATCGTGAGACTGCAAATGAGCGCCACACAGCGGAATTTGATCGTACAGCTCAACCCGGTGATCCGGGGCTGGGCCATGTATCACCGTCATGTGGTCTCAAAATCTCATTTTACGTCGGTAGATGCTCACATCTGGCGCCTCTTGTGGAAATGGGCGATGCGTCGGCACCCCACGAAAGGCGCGGGTTGGGTGAAAAACAAATACTTCCGCGTAGAGGGGAACCGTACCTGGGCGTTTACCGCCCGGTCACAAGCCCACGGGGTAACCCGGCTGTTTCGGGCTGCGGCGGTTCCGATTGTCCGTCACGTGAAGATACGTGGCCAAGCCAATCCGTTTGACCCTGCGTGGTCGTCTTACTTTGCCCGCCGTCGAACCACGACTGACGATCGATTGCCCGGTACCAACGCTGGTGCTGGTGAATGGCTTGAGCCGGATGCGGGGCGACTCGCACGTCCGGTTCTTAGGGGGCGGTGACGCAGCAATGCGTCACTGCTACCCGACATCGGCGTGGACGCTAAGTCCGGTCTGCTCCATACCGTTGTAGGCACGGCGGGCAACGTCCACGACATTACGGAGGCTCATGCGCTGTTGCACGGTCAAGAAACGGAAGTGTACGCTGACTCGGGATATCAGGGGATCGAAAAGCGTCGCGAGACTGGCGCGGTGCGTTGGCACATCGCGATGAGACCAGGCAAGCACAAAAAGCTGAATCTGAGTGATCGTTTGGACGCGATATACGATCAGATCGAGCGGCTGAAGACCCTATATCGCGGTTTGATGAAGAACACAGGCCAGATCACGACGTTGTTTGCTCTGAGCAATCTATGGATGGCGCGTAGAGCTTTGCGCAAGGCTTGATAACCTACGCCGTGTTTTGCGCCTCAGTAGCGCTGCACGGAGCGGCGCAAATCGCAGACGCCGTAACGACTCAACAAATTCTCATCACCGCCATTGCGAAAATATAGAAGGTCAGCGCGCAAAATGCCGGTTATCCAGACCTTTCCTAAGTATGCGTCTCGTACTTTCGACGTGCCGTACACCTCCATTCCGACAGCGACGTTGTGCAGCCGACGATCCGCAACATACGACCCATCGGGTAAGTTTGTAGAATCACTAGGTCATTCCAAAGAACTGAGGGTACCCGATATCGAATCCTTACCGATTACGGACACAACAAGGGCGGGGCGCCCTATGTCACTCGTCAAGTGTGACGGGCGGATTTCGCTTGATAGAAGGCGCCGTCGCGCAGCATGTGAAACTCGCTCCCGGTAGCACATACTAATGCGATCACCGATGCGTGCTGCGCGGCGGGCGATTCCCGATCTGCGGTATTGCAGTGCCTGCGATGCGTCGTTGGATCGTGAAAGGGCCGCCCCTGGGCACTGGCGTCAATGCCAGCGAGACGACCCCCACACCTAGCGGGAAGTCGTCCTGATTGATCGCTGGCACTAGCGAGGACCGTAGGCCGACGCGGCGTTGAGAACGGACGAGGCCGTCCCAACTCGATACGCGTAACCGACCGGCGCGATTGAAAAAGCCTCGCCCTTTGCCGATCTGCCGGTGGACTGAACGTACTGGTTTGCGTTTTCATGAAAAGAGTAGACATCGTCCGGCAAATCCAGACCGACCTGAATGCTCTGGTTAGTTCTAAGAAAATAGTTGCTTTCAACATAGACGACGCTGCCGCTTCCGATCTGCAGCGCGTTGTACTGGGTCTCGTCTGACCCGACGGCCGTGAGGCCAGTCGGTGTGGCGTCGTTATCGAAATAATCGTCGTAGACGTGGACCCAGCCCCGCAGCAGCGGACGCCCCTTTAGGTTGGGGCCGAACTGGTTATGGTGCAAGGTGACATGCAGCCTGTGCCCACCATATGCATACGAATCCTGCCGAGATGCGCCCACTACCATCGCCAGGCGTTCATTGGCCAGATCTTGGTTCTTGCCCGTCCAGTCCCACAGGGGATCGGGGCGCATCGCCAGCCATTCATTGGTGAAATAAAACCGGCTATACGAGACCGTCACATTATCCGATGACAGCGTCACACTCATCAGATTGTCGCTCGTATCGTAGAAGGAACAATGATCGACCCATGCATTGGTGACCCGTCGCAGCGACACGCCTTCATAGTTGATGCCGGCGTTGTTGGATGTGCCGTAGACTTGGGCGGGTAGGGCCTGTAGATCTCCGATGACGCCATGAAAAGTGATGTTTCTGATCACGACATTCTGGATGTTCTGGTCTGCCGGCAGCATTTCGCCGTCGAATTTAAGCTGGACGTTTTTCAGCACCGCATTGCCACCGCTGGCGCCTTCGATCGTGGTGTTGTTCCAGTCCGTGCTGGCGAAGGTGATGGTCGTCAGTCGCGGTCCGCCGTAGATTTCGCCCTTGACTAGGATGTGGTGCTGTCGCGCGCTGAACGCAGCCAGCAGATCAGCGAGGCTGTCGACCGTGACGGCTGGATCGTCTGATCCGGTCGCCGTTGCGAAACCGCCGGTGTCCGTCGGCAGACGCGCGGTAATTGCGGTCTGATTGAAATTGGACCGCAAGCCTGTCTCTGCTGAGGGGGCTGGCGCAGAAGACGACCCGTGCCCCCCAACACAAGCGCACAGCAGATATGCGATCAATATTGTCAGGATCAGCCGCGGCTTCATTTCATTTCCTCCTTTCAGGCCCGCACATGGTCAAGAGCCGGCATAGGCAGATTTCGGCACGAAGGTGCTTCCGCACTGTCAGCTTCTCTCATTCAGCTTTGGAGTACGCCGGCGCCAATGTGCATCTTGTGGCGTGGCTGCTAGTTCGTGGCGCCCGGTAGGACCGCCGCCCGCGGGCGGATGTGAAATCCATGCCCACAGGAGCGTTCGAGATTGCGCCAATGCGCCGATGCGCGCGCCCAAGGCGCCATAACGCCCAGCCATTCACCGAAACCCGGTGGATGCCGGATTTCTGTCAAAAAGAGCGAGAATATCGGCTTTGCTAATGAGGGTCAATCCAGAGCCCAAGCGGGAGAAGGTACTGAAGGCGGCCGACACTCTAGGGCAGTTGCACGCCGTAGACGTGATATCCGTCAAACAGCGAAAGCTAGCGGTCCAGCCGAGATGTTCTCGTACGGACCTCGATGCGAGGCCTACTCGCCAATGAACCGCCATTTTCGGCGTAGAACCGACGACTGAACGATGGAAAGATGCACGACTCCAAGTCGGAGCTCGACCGAACCCAACGACGTTTGGCCGGAGCGGCCCTGATGCGCTTCCGACTCCGAGCCGTATTCATAGATGCTCCAATTCCACGCAAAGATCTCGATAAGCTTCGTCATATTCTATCCATCCAGATGTCGAATTCTTAGTGTGGCCCGCGGCGTAGCACGTTAACGTTGCGGACGGTCCAGATTCGCCAACTGGTGAAATGCGGTAGTTTGTGTTACGTTGCTAACGCATTGATGCTTTTCGCCAAGTCTTGCGGTTCCCTTGCGTCCGCCCGTATCTAGGGGCCGCGCATTCACTGCCCGTTGCGATTCCACAGCCTGTGTCCGTCTGTAACAGCGAAACGTGCGCGGCTCGTCGGCCGAGTGTGGACAGTCGCTGGTCGCGATTGCCGGGCAATCACGTCCAGGAGAATCTATGTCAAAGGTCGATTGGCCCTATTCACGTCCAGGCACAGTTTCGTCCGCTCTGAACGCGTCGGTCCCGCGCGCGTCGAAGGTCGATCCCGTAACACCCCTGCAGTCGATCGACGGGATATCGCAGGACGAAGAGCAACAGGAGCGCTGGATGCGCACTCTCATCCGACTCGGCAACCAGCGCGGCTACCTGACTCATGCGGAAATCAACGATCATCTCCCCGACAATTTTGTGCATACCGCGGCCATTGAAATCATTGCCAGCACTTTCAACGACATCGGCATTGCAGTCTACGAGCAGGCGCCTGACACGGAGAAGCCGTTCTTGGACGACGCGGCGCCGGCAGCCACGTCGGACGACAAGGCAGATCTGGAGGCCGAAGGCGCGCTTTCAACCGTCGATCCTGAATTCGGGTGCACAACGGATCCCGTTCGGATGTATATGCGTGAAATGGGTGCGACCGAATTATTGACTCGCGCGGGCGAGACTGAGATTGCGAAACGCATCGAAGAGGGACTCCACGAAATGGGCTTGGCGATCGCACGCTGCCCGCCGACTGTCTTCACGATCCTTCGAATGGTAAAGCAGATTCAATCTGGTGAACTGCGCATCGATGAACTGGTCGACGGCCTAAATGAAGACTCTGAAGCGGTCCTTCGGTCGTTGCCAGAGCCGGCTAAAACCCCGGACATTGAACACGACAGCGCTAAGGGCGACGACGCGAGGAGCGACGGCGGTGAGGGCAGCGTCGTCGAAGACCGGGACATGGTGAAGGCGAGCGAACCGCGAATGAAACAGCTCACGAGAGACGGCCTCGCTATCTTTGCGCGAGTTCGTGACCTGTACGAACAGATTTCAGAAGCCGGCGCCGCGCAAGAAAACGGACAGGTCGCCCGCGAGCGCCTTTTTGAAGCGATCCAGCGGGAGCTTGCGGCTGTTCGCTTCACGGCACGGACTATCGATGCGCTATGCGCTGATGTGCAGCAGCAAGTCGCACAGGTACGTGCGGTCGAGCGACGTATTCTGCAGATTGCCGTTGACCGGTGCGGCATGCCGCGCGCGCGATTCGTCGAGTCGTTTTTGGGATACGAAACTGATCTCGCGTGGACTGAAAACTCGGCGGCGTCCCGCAAGTACGGTGTGGCACTTTCACGCAGTCTACCGGAGATCCAGACTGAACAGCAGAAGCTTATCGATATTGAGGCTAAGGCCGGCCTGCCCTTGCAACACTTGAAGAAGATCAACCGGCAGATGATGGCAGCCGAGTCGAAGATGCGGCAGGCGAAGCGCAAGATGATCGAGGCGAATCTGCGTCTCGTGGTCTCTATCGCGAGAAAGTACGCGAACCGAGGCGTGCCCCTTCTGGATCTGATCCAGGAAGGCAACATCGGCCTGATGAAAGCCGTCGACAAATTTCAATATCGACGCGGCTGGAAGTTTTCAACTTACGCAACATGGTGGGTCAGGCAGTCAGTCACGCGTTGTCTTGCGGATCAGGCGCGCACAATCCGAGTCCCCTCGCATATGATGGAGTCAATCAACAAGCTAAACCGGATTTCGCGGGAGATTTTGCAGGAGACTGGGCAAAAGGCTAATCCTGCTGCGTTGGCTCAGCGCATGGAATTATCAGAAGACAAGATTCGTGACATACTGAAGGTCATGAGGCAACCCTTATCGCTCGAGACGCCAGTGGACGAAGATGCCGACACCACGCTTGGCGATATGATCGAAGATCCAATGGCTGGATCCCCGGCGGATGCGGCCGCGCGCTCGAATCTGCGAGCCGCAATCGACGAAGCGCTGGATTCATTGTCGCCGCGTGAAGCGAAAGTACTGCGAATGCGGTTCGGGATTGATGTAGCGTGCGGCTACACGCTCCAGGAACTTGGCAAACAATTCGACCTGACGCGCGAACGAATCCGGTACATCGAAAGCAAGGCGATGCGAAAACTGATGCAGCCAAATCACGCCGACAAGTTACGGCGATTTGTCGACGATTAAGTCCCACGTCCACGCATCGGCGGGACTCGTGGTCAGAGCAACATCGAGCTGCAGCATCCCATCCCGATCTGTGTGTTCGCCAACAAGGAGCACATCCGTTATCATCGAAATGTGATGGGCCCGCTTGTCTACGAGCGTGGCCCCATCCTTGAACGCTCGCAGACGACGGCTCACGGCTTGGACGAACTCATGTGCATTGTCTATGCCAAGGACTTGAAGCCCGGTGCGATGGTTTCGCACCAATACGTAGACCTGTACATTGAGATAGTCAATGCTGGAACCGCAGAACCTTCGGATCGGTGTTGTCGAGAATCTTTGGCGTCTTTCGTGGCAGCGTGATACCGTTCAGACCAATGCCGATTGCGCTTGTCCGACGCCAAGGCGGCTTGCTTGGTCAGGATGCGGTCTATGCATCATAGTCGCCCCGCGTGAAACCACGAAAAGGAACCGACTTGACGATAAGGGCGGATTCGATGATAGGGTCGTGTCCAGCTTCCCAGCATGAGCATCTACGTCATGGGAAGCCGCTTCACCAACAGTTCCCGCGCATGTGGACGGTCACTTTGACGTCTTTCGGAGTCGTCCACCTTGGACCGCCGCCAATCCACCTTTTGCTGAACCTTATTCCAACGTCTGGTGCTCATTTGCTCACAATCGCTGCCAGCAAGCGAATGCGGCGGCTTGATCGTCCTCACGGCTTTTCGGCTACTGGGATGGATTCGAGCCGCTCGCTTAGGTACGCACTGCGAGCGACCCAATCGCGCAGCGTCGAATCCCTGAGTCGCGAAAAAACGTCATCACGCCAGCTGTGAATATCGCCGTCAGCCTCAGCATCCTCCACAGGTTACGTATCCGATTCGGTGTCCGCACCATGTGCACGAAGGGAGGCGAAAGCGGCGCCGAACTGGGCGACTGCCTCTAAATCGTCATCCAACGCGAGCGATGAGTCATAGTCAGATAATGCATTTTCCGTCGCTTCGACAAGCATGGCCTCAAGCGTTTGCGGATCGATCCTTTTCCTGAGCATGGAAGACTCCTTGTGAGGTGTGCAGCCATACCCAGCAATTTGTGGGCCACAAGAAAGAGACGGTCAGTGCAGGTTCCGACCGACTGGGCCCCATCACTTTGTCGCGTTCCGGACATGCGACCGTCATAAGTGCAACAACATGGTCATCTCCGGTGCAGCATCGGAATCCTGAGATTCGGCCCTCAAGAGGTGTCTTGTGAGACGTGATCTCCGGAAATCGAAAAAGACTCGCCATTGTCAATGCAAGAATACCTTGACGCATCGCACACTTTGCCCTCTTGTCGATTTGTGTTTGCGGGACTTACATTTATCATCCGCCGCGTCGAATCAGTTCATGGCCTCGGCTCGCGATGGAACTGGCAACAAGTTGGCGACGAGTTCTCAGGGGCTCCTCTGAAAGGGAGCGGTTTGTCGAATTGGAGGGAAGTTGCATGTATTGGGGAAAGGAACATATCGCGCACGAAACGATCGTCGTAAATCTAATGGTTCGATCCAACCGTTTGGAGATTTGAATGCATTTTCATGAGCTAACCAATGAGGAATGGGAGCGACCAAGATGCCCCGCGAATACGTCTGAGCATCGACCGCTTAAGCGAGATGGACCGATGGAACCCGGATCGTCTCTTACCCGGCGGTTGCGCGTGGCCGCGTTGCAGCGCTTTATCGAAGTAAACGGATCCCTAGATTACAAACTCAATTCTATGGTCATCCGGCAGACAGTCAATCACAGCAAGCGCGTCGCGGCACTCGCGGGCAGGATGACGAGCAAGATGAGCGGGATGGGCTGGAACACGGACACCGCCTGCGAAATTAGGGCGAAGCGCCTATCAGTTGCTGCGCTTTTTCACGACATAGGCAAAGCCGCTGTATCGGCACGAATCCTTGGCAAACCGAGTGCGCTTGACAAAGCGGAATACTCAGCGGCGAAGGCTCACGCGGCACTAGGTGCGAAGCTGATTGACCAAGTAGCTTCCGGCTTTCCGCAATCCGATTTGGCTGGTCTCCTCAGGGAGGTAGCCCTGTGTCATCACGAAAGATGGGACGGAACTGGCTATCCTAGCGGCCTTCGAGGCGAATCGATTCCGATGGCAGCGCGTCTCGTCTCAGTCGCTGATGCCTACGACGCCATCCGGTATGCGCGAGTCTACAAGCGCGCTATCCCCAGAAGTCAGGCGATACAGGCGATTGTTGATGGTGCAGGCTCGCAGTTCGACCCTCGTATGGTGCACCTCTTCCTTTCGGTCGTTTCTGCCGTTCGTCAGAAATAGATGGATCTAGAAGAGGAGGGAGGGGGCCACGGAACCGAAGCGCACCCTTTCCGATTCACTCGAACTCGCCAACGGCAACTGATCCTTCACCAAATGAGTTCCTCTCCTCTCGCACGCTAAGTGTAGAACGATGCATGACTGAACCCCTGCTTCCCGCTTAGCTCTTTGACTGGCATACCGGCATCGGCTTCCTTCAGAAAACCGATGAGTTGTCCTTCCGTAAAGCGCTTCTTCATGTTCGTCTTCTTCTCCGAAACGGACTTTACTAGGTTCCGGTTAGCTCTACTCGTTGGGAGCAGGTCACTGGGGGCGAATCATGCGGGGCCTAGCAGGCCAAAGCCACAAATATCGAGGCGGGAAGACAGTAACGGGGATCACGGCCGGGATAGAAGCGCGAGGTCAGGGATCTCGACTATTGCTAGCGAGTCGGGTCTGAATAATTCGTTTTCGGCGACGACGCCGTTCATGGTGTCGAAGCGGAAGCCGCGGAGCGGTTGAGCAATGCGACAAGTACAAGGACGTAAAAACGCCGCAGCTTTCTGAGGATCATG
>NZ_JBFPKO010000052.1:0-20455 GCF_040948765.1 Paraburkholderia sp. BR10923
TGACGGCGTAAATGCCGGAATCAACAGTTCCAGCGCCGCCCACAGTTCGTTGCTGATTTTTCTTCTGGACATGCGCCCAGGATACGAAACCTATGGCTTGATGTCCAGGTTGTGTTAGCCGCTCTAAACGATGCCGACGTGCCGGCGCCGCGCTGGAAGAGGAGGGAATGGCTTGATCCAACAGCAGACTATTGAGAGGCACATCACACTCCGCTCGAGACGATCCCAGGATCTGCTTTACGCAATGCGGGCAACTTCGCTACCGATCTTCGAGCGATAAATCGTTGTTGCGAGGACTACAGGTATCGTTATTCCCTCAAGACGCGCTAGCCGAATTAGGTATGCAAATTAGCGCATCTGTAAGCAACTTTAGCGGGAAAATGTGAGCTGCAAAATATTCTTGGTGGAATCGAGACCATGCATATGATCCGCAAAGCTCAGGTGAACGATGGAGATATGGCACACTTTCTCCCGTCCAGCAACTCTACTCGCTCTTTGCATAAATAGTTCTATTTTGTTCGTCTACCCATGGCGCGAGAAGATGGTGACCAAGGCGTCAACCCGACGTTGTGTTAGCGACTCCTCGCGGAAATGAAGCGATTTTGTTGCGGTAACAACAAATATTGTCCGGTTTGTCTGCTTTGTCTGTTGGCGCCATCGGTGAATGGCTTTAAGGGTATTTGACGGTCTCTGGTTTTCTACTGGCACTGGCTTATTGGTATGGATTTCGCGTACAAGCAAAGGACTTAAAGTACTTTTTCAGAAATATGTTACTTGCGTGAAAATCAGACGGTAAATTCGCCTGCACGCGGAGTGCTCAATGAAACCTATCAGCACGGCCCAGCGGAATTTACCGAAACCACCGCCATGTCCAGTTCGACGCCAGGCAATCACCGGGCTAATTACGATCCCGCAAGCGCTAGTGATGTGTGTCGGAGTCGTGATCGCAGTAAAAATGACCTCGGGCTAGGGCATATTAATGTTCAGCGGGGACGTCGCCAACCCGTACGCCATGCGCCTGTCCTTGATAACCATGACGAAAATCTGGCGATTTCTGTGTCACCGCCTCGCTTTTGCGAAAAAGCACGAGGCTCAACCACTCAGGAGATTACCGTGTCATCTATCAACTGGAAAAATGGGCAACTCATCACCCTTGATCCTGGCGATACCGCGACGTGCCAGACCCTCACCGGCGGTCAACTCTACGGGCTCATTTTTTACAATGCAGCGGCAAATGACGCTGGCGCGAACATCTCCGTCGTATGGAGCCAGTCGCAACCTCCCGTAACCGTAAGCGTGCCGGGCACGACGGCAAATCAGGGCCTTGCTTCGGTGCTGTTCGTAAATGGCTCTGACACCACTACCGTGTCGGCTGCGATGCTCGAGGGTCAATTGGGCGCACGGGTCGAGGCCTATATCGCCAGCGTCTCAATGCCGGAGGACACGACCGGCATCATTAACAAGCCTCTGCCGGCAGATGGCAAGAACCATTTTTTCGAGAAGTTCAGCCGTTACTACACGGTTCCGGCCTCGCACTGGTATCAGGCGCAGATTCATAGCAATATCAACCAGTTCATTTCGATTCAGTTCGCCGAGGAGTCTGCCGTGGTGAACGTCGTGAATTCGGAGGCCGATCCGGCTCCGCGAATCCTGGCGGTGGGCCGCGCCAAGAGCCAGTACAATACGAACGTCAGTCAATATCAGACAATCTCGTGGTCTCTCCAGGGAAACGGGCAGCAGCTGGTCTTCGTCAATGCTGATAGCGTGCAGGACTCGCAAGGCACAAGTATCTCTCTCCAATCGCTGAGCGCTCAATACGCCTGATCCTAGGCATGCGGACTGCGTGAACGCTGGCATACGCAGTCCGAAATCATGTGGTTGTGCCATCACTGAGCGCAATGGACTTCCACTTGTTTAAAATCCCAAGGTACTGTCGCAATATGGAAGCTGGCCCGCGAGAGCACGAAAAATAGAAGACTACTTATGCAACGAGCGAGTAGAGTTGCTGGAGGGGGCCATATGCATTGGTCTCGATTCCCCCAGAATGATGCGCGCGGCGAAAATTCTCGATTCCCATCATTGGGCGGAGTCGACGTTTGACGGTCCGGCGATCTTGTTCGGCATTGGTTCAGATACTTCTTCTGGCGGATCCGGATCGGCACATCCGCTTGGCGTTGATCGCTTGTCAGGCAGCCAGATTCGATCCGTTCTTATCGATCGTCGACGGCCGGTCCCCAGCGCGGTGCGGGTAATTATGGGCAGCTCATGTAGGCACGTCACTCAGCAACGGTGTGCCCCGAGGGCATCGTGATGAAGCCTACGGATTTAACCGGTGGGTGCAACACAATGAGCGCTGCATGAGCGGTGGGAGTGTTGCAAATGAAAGAGCGACGCCGGATTTACTATAGCGAGAAGCAGAAAACGCTGATATGGGAACGCTGGCGGGAGGGTGAGTCGCTCCAGCGTGTCGCCCAGCTTTTCGATCCGCCCGCACTCGTCTGTGCAGGGATTATCGGCGAAACCGGTGGAGTCCGGCCGGTACAGCGTCATTGTTCGCTGCTGGCGGTACCATTCCCCGAGCGGGAGGAGATATCGAGAGCGCTTGTTGCGGGCGATTCGCTTCCCTTGAAATCGGTGGGCCACTAGAGCGTGTTAGGAACTTCGATTGAGACCTGGTATCCTGGCGGGATGAAAACAACGGACCGCAAAGGGTATCCGACTGATGTGTCGGATGAGGAATGGAGTTTCGCGGCGCCGTATCTGACGCTGATGGACGTTGACGCGCCCCAGCGCAAATACGAACTGCGCGACATGTTTGATGCATTGCGCTGGATGGCTCGTGCCGGCGCGCCGTGGAGGATGCTGCCCAATGATTTCCCGCCGTGGGAGTTGGTGTATCAGCAGACTCAACGCTGGTTGCAGGCTGGCTGCTTTGAGAGCATGGTGAGTGACCTGCGCTCGGTGATACGCGTGGCACAGGGCCGTCGGGGACAGCCCAGCGCGGTCATCCTCGATGGCCGCACGATACAGTCGACCTGCGAGAGCGGCCCGCGTGCGGGTTATGACGGTTATAAGTGCAAGCGCGGTAGTAAGGTACATATTGCAGTAGACCCGTTGGGACAGTTGCTGGCGGTGCACGTGACCCCAGCCAATGAACAGGAGCGCGCACAGGTAGCGGAGCTTGCGCGGCAGGTCCAGCAGGTAACGGGACCAACGGTCAAGGTGGCATTTGCCGATCAGGGATACACGGGCAAAGAGCCAGCGCAGGCTGCGTTCGACGAGGGCATTGACCTTCAGGTGATCAAACTCGAAGAAACGAAAAAGGGTTTCGTTCTGCTCCCCCGCCGGTGGGTGGTCGAGCGCAGCTTTGGCTGGCTCAACCGTTTCCGGCGTCTCGCACGTGACTATGAAGAGGTCCGGCCGGGATTCGCTAAAAATCCGCCATATCTCGGCCTAAGCTGCTGATTTGACTGCGAAATCGATGGTCGGATCGAGCAGTGGAACGGGGCATTGCAGATGCCGGCAGATAGTCTCCGAGCCGGTTGACATGCCCTCGCCAGTACTGCAGCGACGTCTTGAAAATATTAGCGTCGACCAGATACCAGTTCTCGTGAGCTTCTTTTGGCTTGCGTGACATCCGCAGCACGTTGCACAGGATCCTTCACTTTTCGTTTCGCTTCGGCAACGGCTGGCCGGGCACGAGTATCTGGCGAGCGCGATATCGACGTACATGCAGGACGAGGAATGTTCGCCGCCCGCAGCGGCGATGAAGGCGCGCGAGCGCTGGCAGTTGCGTCTCGCGCTATCGATTGACCCGGAGGAAACCTGATGTACCTACATTCGCGCGCGCAATACTCGTATAGCGTCGAACCGCCCTTTATCTGCATCATCGATCACAACGATGGCGCGCGCTCCGTAACCAATGACGCCGAGCGCGTCATCGCCGATCTGCTCGCCGATGGCTTTCGCGTTGATGAGTACGTCATCATCTATCAGGACAGCGAGGGCGTATGGGATCGCATGCTGACCGCAGACGGCGCCTTCCTCTGCTTTGAGTCTGTCTGCGAGTTAAAGAGCAGGCGAAGCGCGTCATCAATGGCGAGGCGCCGTATAGCCCGTCAATCTGAGGGGCGGCAGTGGTCTGTTTCTCGGAGCCCGGCGGCCCCGATATCAAAAGGGAAGGGTCTGAAACATGACAACGAAGACGACAACCATTAGCGCGAAGCCGGTCTATCTCGACCTGCATGCGGCGGCGACATTCGTATCGCTATCGGAAGCGACGATTCAAAAGCTGGTGCGCGAGAATGAGTTCCCGCCGCCGCGCAAGATATCCGCGAATCGGGTGGCCTTTCATGCTTTCCAACGGCGTCGTCTATGCAGACCTCGCGGTACCGACTACTTCAGCCGGCTCGACACTGGCAAAACCATCCAACGCCTGCTCAAGCGGCTTGCCGATCTCGGCTACGACTCGCAACCGGCCCCTTCCTCATGAGCGCTTCTTACCAGCAACTGGTTGCGTGTTTTCAAAAACGAAAACGCGCAACCAGTTGAAAGTCATACTGCCTGGGCGGTATTAGAGAATCACGCGGACATCAAAAAAACATTTTATATCTATGTGATGGGCGATCGGTGCCATGATGGCAGCAATCCCATAGGGCCTGCAGTCTCGATCTTTGCTTGTGTGCGCACAGGGGGTTTTCGGGATTAGACAAGGGTATGACGCGTTTGGCTGGCGAGAGTGCGATTCTCCGGTTCCGTCACCTCCTCGCAACACACGGCTTGGCCCCGTGATACGCACGCTGGTCAATGAGATCCTGAGCGAGCAAGGCTTGATGCTGAAGGCAGGGTCGGCGGTCGATGCGATCTTGATTTCGGCACCCAGTTCGACAAAGAACGGCTCTGATACACGGGGCCCGGAGACGCACCAGATGAAGAAGGAACCAGCAGCAGTTTGGATAGACGAAGGCTCGGTATCGAGGGTTGATGAAGAGCACCGCGCAGATCACGACACTGTTTGCACTGGCCAACCGTTGAAAGGCGCGCAAGGCTTTACGCGAAACGTGAAAAGCCCATCGGTCTCGGCAAACGGAGGTCGTCATGCTTCGAAAGCCGGGCGACCACTGCGCTGGATCGTACGTGCCGGTGCCCCGTGGCGTTTGTTACCCAATGACTTTCCGCCGTGGGAACTGGTCTACCAGCAGACGCAACGCTGGATTCAGGCGGGCTGCTTCGAGGCCATGGTGAGCGATTTGCGTTCGATCATCCGGGTCGCCCAGGACCGCCGTGGTCAACCCAGCGCGGTCATCCTCGATGGCCGTACGCTGCAGTCGACGTGCGAAAGCGGCGCACGCGCAGGCTACGACGGATACAAACGCAAGAAAGGCAGCAAGGTACATATGGCGGTGGACACGTTGGGACAACTGCTCGCGGTGCATGTGACGCCGGCCAACGAGCAGGAGCGCGCGCAGGTTGGAGAACTGGCGCGTCAGGTTCAGCAGGCCACGGGCCAGACGGTCAAGGTGGCGTTCGCGGATCAGGGATATACCGGCGAAGAGCCCGCACAGGCGGCGCTTGACGAGGGGATTGAACTTCAGGTCATCAAGTTGCCCGAGGCGAAAAAAGGCTTCGTGCTGTTGCCGCGCCGCTGGGTGGTTGAGCGCAGCTTCGGCTGGCTCAACCGCTTCCGCCGACTCGCACGAGACTACGAGCGATTGCCCGAAACTCTGGCTGGCTTGCACTTCGTCGTCTTCTCCGTGCTTATGCTTGTTCACTTTGCAACCCTTAGCAAAAGTGCCTAACACCCTCTAAGCGTCGATCATACCGACACACAGGCTAAAGCGATGTATAAGGCAAGGTCGATCGCATTGCTTCATGTATTTCTTGTGGGATCTCTGTTTCTAAAGCCAGCATTCGGTCAGGAACGACTCTATACGAATGCCGACGGTAGCAAAACGGACAGCCTGGAGCAAGCCGCCAAATCTTGGGGCAACGATAAAGAATTCAAGGCGAGCTGGTCGGCTGGCGCGATGAAGGCGCAATACGCGTATGCGATGGGGTTTACCGGAAGAGGTATAAAAGTCGGGGTGCTGGATTCAGGCGTCGATACGACACATCCCGAACTGTCAGGGCCTCGGATCCATCCTGTGTCTACTATCGGTACATACTATGAAGACGGGTTCCAGTTTTATGCCGACGATTCGACGATCCCGGTCAAGAAGGGTGACGTATTCAATGTTCCCGGATCGCATGTCGATGATGTGAATGACTCGCATGGAACCGAGGTAAGCGGAGCCATTGGTGCCGCACGAGACGGCAAAGGAATGCAGGGTGTCGCGTTCAATGCAGATGTTTATGTCGCGAACACCAATGGGACCGACGACAATCGTGAGCATGGCTCCAACCGCCTAGACTACGGTTACTTTACTGCTGCCTATGATGCCTTGGGAAAAAGTGGTGTTCGTATCGTCAATCAGAGTTGGGGTCAGAATTCTCCCATTCCGGCAGAGAATCTCACAGACAATGTTGACCAGTTAAAAACCGCGTACCAGGGATTCGCTAAACGCGCGCGCGAAGGTTCGAAAACTTGGATAGATGCAGCCGCAGAGGCCGCCACGAAATATCACTATATTGAAGTTATTTCCGCGTCGAACGACCCTCAGAGAAATCCGGATGTGCTGGCCGCGTTGCCATACTATCGTCCGGAAATTGAAACGGACTGGTTAGCCGTGTCCGGTTATTCCCGCAACAATGGGCAGGTTTATAACCAGTGCGGTGTTGGAAAATGGTGGTGTCTCATGGCGCCGACCGTGGCGATGGCCCCCAAAGCTGGAGGCGGCTATGACCCCCGCTTCAACGGCACATCCGCGTCTGCTCCATACGCCTCCGGTGCGCTTGCGCTGGTCATGGAGCGTTATCCCTATCTGACTAGCGAGCAGGCGTTGACGGTATTGCTCACGACCTCGCAAGAGATGGTTTCGGATCCCAACAAGGTCGACCCTTCGAAACCGCTCGATCAGCTTCCCTACGACAACAGTGGTAGTTACGGCAATCTTACTGCATTGATCCCGGGTAATACGCACGTGCCCAATGCGGTGGCAGGCTGGGGGCTCCCAGATCTACAGAAGGCAATGAACGGCCCCAGCCAGTTGCTGGGTCGGTTCCATGTTAATTTGCCTTCTGGCATGTCGGATGTATGGTCGAACGACATTTCGGACATTGCACTCGCCGCGCGTCAGAAAGAAGACGCAGCAGAGCATCAATCGTGGCTCGATACGCTGAAAACGAAGGGCTGGACGCAGGGACTGCCCTCGAATGCGAGCGACAGCGACAAGACAGCGTACGAGATCGGCACCGCGCGCGAGTCTGCTTACCAGACACGTGCCTATGAAGGTAGCCTGACAAAGTCAGGCAGTGGTCTGCTGACCCTGTCGGGGAACAATACCTATCGCGGGTTAACAACAGTTGACGGCGGGGAATTGCGGATCGACGGCTCGATCGCCTCCGGCGCGATGGTCAATGCAGCTGGACGGCTCACAGTGAACGGCCGGACGGCTGATGTTGCGGTGAACGGTGGCGGCGCAACGATCGCCGGCACAAGCGCACAGTTGTCGATCGACCAAGGCGGAACCGTAGCCGTAACGAATACAGGGAGGACGGGTGACGTGTTGCTGGCACGCGGCTTTGCGTCGCTCGACGGAGCAAGCGGCAACGTCGCGGTCGGTAACGGAGGGGGCGTTAGCGGCAACGGCGCACTGCAATCTCTGAACGTGAATGAAGGAGGAACGGTCGCCCCTGGACATTCGATCGGCCTGTTGAAAGTAACGAATGACGCGAATTTCGCAACAGGATCAACCTATGCGGTCGAACTTTCGCCGAGCGGAGCAAGCGACCGGATCGACGCAGGTGGTAAAGCGCGTATCGCGAATGGCACGCTCAGCCTTGCGCTTGAACATTCACCCCCACCCCTTAGTCTCGAACAGTCACGCTCGATTCTGGGTCAGCGTTTCGACATTTTGAACGCCGCAGGAGGCGTCGAAGGTCAGTTTGCGACGCCTGGTGGCTACCTGTTCGTGTTGCCGTCGCTCGCATATGGTCCGACGAGCGTCAGTCTCACCGTGAATCGAAGCGCGACGCCGTTCGCGAGCGTCGCGGGTACGGATAACGAACGCAGTGTCGCTCGCGCGATGGAGACACTGAACCCGGGCAGCGCAGTGTACAACAGTGTGCTGTTCGCAACCTCCGCACAGGTGCCACAGGCAACATTTGGACAACTGACGGGTGAAATTTATCCTGCCGCCTACGCGACGCTCATCAATGAAAGCCGTCAGGTACGCGACGCGGTGTTCGGGCGGCTCTGGGCTACGCGTGATGCCGCCTCGACACAGTCAGGCGCTTGGGCGCGCCTGTTGGGCTCGTGGGGGGGCGCACGGGGTGCTGGCGTCAATGGATACACCAGTTCGACAGGTGGCTTCCTCGCGGGTGCAGATGCAATGGTGCACTATGGTGTTCGCGTGGGTGGCCTCGCCGGCTACAGCCATAGCGGCGTCAATCTGCGTGACCAGCCGTCGTCTGCATCATTCGACAGCTTTCATCTCGGTGCATATGCGGCCTGGCAGCCCAGCGCGCTCGGGCTGCGCGCGGGCGTAGAGCACGCGTGGCACCGCGGTGGCATGGATCGCTATGTGCAGTATGGCGCGACGTCTGAGCACGAAAGCGGCACGCTGAACGCAGAAACGACCCAGGTGTTCGCCGAGACCGCTTATCGTCTAAACCTTAGCGGAGCAGCCGACGTGGAGCCGTTCGGGCAGCTCGCCTATGTTCATTTGAACAATCATGGAATGGCCGAGACAGGCGGTGCGGCCACGCTGCGCGCTCAGGAAGGCAACAACGATGTGTCGTTTACAACGCTCGGCATGCGCGGCACAATGCAGTTCACGCTGACATCGATGATGCAGCTTACGCTGCAAGGGAGCCTCGGCTGGCAGCACGCGCTGACGAGCGGCCGTCCGGTTGCGACGCTTGCATTCGCTTCTGGCAGCGACGGTTTCTCGGTCGCGAGCGTGCCGGTTGCGAAAGATGCGGCAGTGCTAAGCGTGGATGCTCGGATCGATATCGGCAAGAATGGACGCCTCAGCATCGGATATTCGGGTTCGCTGGCTAGCCGGCAATCCGATCATACGGTGCAAGGCAATTTAAACTGGAAGTTCTGAAAAAGCGAACCTCATTGTCACCGCAATGGTTGCAACTAATGTGAGCCCCTATCGATGGAACGCAAGCCAGAGACCGATGATTGCAAGCTCGGTCGCAAGCAATGTGAGCCCACGGCTCGCCGTCAGTCGCAACCAATTCGAGCCGAAAAAGCCGATGATTGCGAGCCAGACTGGTTTCGATTGCAAGCCGCTACAAGTACTCGTCCGATCTTGGCGCGCTTTTCGGTGCCATCGACGGACAGAAGTTCGCTGCCGCCACTCCGACCGCAAAGGCGAGGCACTCGCGCAAATATTTCGGTCGCGAACGGGGAGTCGTCGCCTTTACCTCCCTCACCAATCACGTTGCCACACTCACCAACCTCATCGGTGCGCACGAGCACGAAAGCCATTACGTCTTCGACCTCTGTTATCACAACACGACCGATATCGCGTCGACGATTATCACCGGAGACATGCACAGCATCAACAAGATGAATTTCGCGGCCATGTACTGGTTCGAGATGGACTTTGCGCCGCGCTTCACCAACCTGCAAGCACAGCTAAAACATCTGTTTTGCGGCGACGACATCGAGCAGTACGACAATTTCCTGATCAAACCCGCTGGACAGATCGACTTGCTCGCCATCTGCGACGATCCGTGTGTCTTCGAACAGATCATCGCGTCACTCAGCGTGAAGGAAATGAGCCAGCAGGCACTGGTTCGCAAGCTTTGCGCATTGTCTCCACGTCACCGCACGCGCCGTGCCGTCTTCGAGTTCGATAAACTCGTGCGCAGCATCTACACGCTGCGCTACATGCGCGACCCGCAACTGCAGCGCAACGTCCATCGTTCGCAGAACCGGATCGAAGCGTATCACGCGCTGCGCGGCTTCATCGCCGAGGTCAGTGGCAGAAAGCACCTGATCGGCAAGACCGATCACGACATTGCGATCAATAACGAGTGCGGCCGGCTGCTGGCCAATGTCGTGACCGCCTTCAACTCGGTACTGCTCTCACAACTGAACGCTACCAACGGGAGGGAAATGAGAAGGCGCTCGCGATGCTGAAGAAGATTTCTCCGGTGGCGTGGCGGCACATCCACTTCCTCGGGCATTACACGTTTCGCAACGAGAACCCGATCGACATCGCGGCCATGCTTGCGGGTCTCGACCTTCTCTAACCACCTGAAATCAAAGGACTTCCAAAATTTCTGCGGTTCCGGCTTACAACCCCCGGTAGTTCCGCAACACAGTCACGCAGACCGCTGGCAGGGGAATCGCGCGCGTCTTGCGTCCTTTGCCGAGCACAGTCAGCGTCCAGCTGCCGTGGTCGTCGACGTCAAGCTTCGGCAACTGCGCCTCGTCGGACCACACGAGTTCGACCAGCCGCACACCGGCATAGCGGTACAGCGCCCAGATCGCGCAACGCCGCGCGCTCACCAGGGAATCGCCGACCGCGACGGCTTCGTCCACCCACGCATCGCACGCAGCCAGCAGTACCGAAGGCAGCATGCGCTGCGGCGCGAAGCTCGCGCGCGAGCGCCCACCCCGTACCAGCCCGGCCGCAGGATTCGCGGTGAGATAGCCGGGTTCGGTCCAGTAGCGGAACAGGCTTGCAACGACAGCCAGCGCACGGGACTGCAGCGCTTCCGACAGCCTGCGCGTCGTGTCGCCCACCGTGTCAGAGGCAGGCTGGCGCAGCGCCTGCCGGTAGGCGAGCAGGTCATGGCGCGTCAGGTCGGAGAGCGGACCGAGCTGTCGCGACTCGCTGCGTATTCCACGCCAAACCGAACGCTGATTCCACGGCTGCCCGAGCGCGAATTCCACGCGCAACCGAGCAGTAAGCTGGAGGGCGGCGACGCGGATAACCATGGCACGCTCGACGATTTTGTCGGGCGGCCGAATGTCGAATAAAAGGTTATCCATGCGTCAAATCAGGGAAGTGCTGCGCCTGCGCTTCGTGTGTGAACGTAGCCAGCGCGAGATCGCGACGACGATCGGCGTGTCGAGCGCGACGGTCTGGGACTACTTGGACCGTGCGCGGCGTGCGCAACTTGACTTCGGGAAGGCCAAGTCGATGGACGATGCCCGACAACCTGAAGTCCGGCGTACACAAGGCCGACTTCTACGATCCGGTTCTTAACCGGACCTACGGCGAGATGGCTGCCCATTACTCGATGGCGATCATCCCGGCACGCAAACGTCGGCCCCGCGACAAGGCGAAGGTCGAGCAGTCGGTGCTCCTGGCACAGCGCTGGATTCTGGCCCGACTGCGCAACCAGCGGTTGTTCAGCCTCGACGAAGCCAATCGCGCAATCGCCGCGCTGCTCGTCGAACTCAACAACAGGCCATTCAAGAAGCTGCCCGGCTGTCGCCGCAGCGCCTTCGAGGAACTCGACCGCCCGGCACTTCGGCCGCTGCCAGAAAGGCCTTATCAGTATGCACAGTGGAAAGTTGCGCGTGTGGGCATCGATTACCACGTCGAGCTCGACGAACACTATTACTCGGTCTCGTACTGCCACGCCCGGGAGCAGGTCGACGTGCGCCATACGAAGACAACGGTCGAGATCTTCCTGCGCGGTCAGCGTATTGCCGCGCATGCGAAGAGCGAGCGCCGCGGCCATCACACCACGATCGCTGCGCACATGCCGCCGAATCATCGGGCCGCCACCACGGAGTGGAATCCGCTACGGCTGATCAGCTGGGCCACCGACATCGGTCCGCACACCGCTGCGGTCATCGAACACCTGCTTGGCGGTCGCCAGCATCCTCAGCAGGCTTACCGCGCCTGCTTGGGCGTGCTGCGCATGGGCAAGGACTACGGCCGTGCGCGGCTGGAAACCGCCTGCCAGCGCGCCATTGATCTAAAGGCGCCGAGCTACCGGTTCATCGCCTCAACGTTGAAGAATGGTCTGGAGAGCAAGGCCGATGCGCCCGTCGCCCAGACCGAACTGCCGCTCGTGCACGCCAACGTGCGCGGGCCGTCCTACTACCACTGAAAGGAGATCATCGACATGCTGCATCACCCGACCGTTGAGCGACTGCACGAGCTGCGCCTGTTCGGCATGGCCGCGGCACTGGCCGACCAGCAATCCCAGAACAGCATCGATCAGCTCGGCTTCGAGGAGCGCCTCGGACTGCTCGTCGAACGCGAAGCAAGCGAACGCCAGTCACGACTTCTCGCGGCGCGGCTGCGCCGCGCGAAGCTGCGCTTCCCTGACGCGGTACCGGAAGACATCAACTACCGTGAGCCCCGCGGACTCGACCGCGCATTACTCGCCCGGCTGCTTGCCGGCGAATGGATACGGGCGAATCAGAACGTGATTCTGGTCGCGCCGACCGGGCTTGGCAAAAGCTGGCTTGCATGCGCGATGGTCAACTAGGCGTGCCGCCAGGGCTTCTCGGCCTGCTATCTGCGCATGCCGAAGTTCAACGAGGAGATGGCCATCGCGCACGGTAGCGGCGGCTACGCGAAGCTGCTCGCGCAATGGGCAAAGACCGACATCCTCGTCATGGACGACCTCGCCATGGCGCCGCTGTCGGATCCGGCGCGGCGCGATCTGCTCGAGGTGCTTGACGACCGGCACGGCCGGCGTTCGACGATCGTCACCAGACAGATTCCAGTCGACAGCTGGCATGCCGCCATCGGTGATCCAACGCTTGCTGACGCGATTCTCGACCGGCTGGTTCACAACGCGCATCGACTCACACTATCGGGCGAGTCGATGCGCAAGCGCCGAAATGGTTTGACCACCGAAGACGAGAAGGAGTAAAAGAACTCACCCCGCGTCGCCACGTCCGCAGCGCTCGCTTTGCTGTGGAATCCCCGCTCGGCTTCACGTGGAATGCATGCTCGCTTTGCCGCGGAACGGCTGCTCGATTTGCGTGGAATACACAGACTCGCACCAGCCGACGAGCCGGCGCAGTTCGGTGCGGTACGCGCGCAGCGTATGCGGAGAGCGGCTCGCCCGGTCGCGCAGGAACAGCGCCACCGCCTGGGCGTCGTCGCCAACGCCCAGCGTATTCGTTGCGCCCGCAACGGCGGCGAAGCGCCCGGCGCGAGCCAGCCACACGACCAGCGGTTGGGGCAAGGACATCAGGGCCGTCGCCTCCCGCTTCAGTTCACCGGTCGCGACGGGCCTGGCGGCCTCGGTGGCCGGTTTGAAGCGCCGGCGATGCGTATGCAGCACGCGGGCCAGCACGACATCGGGCTCTGGCGCCTCACCGGCGGCAACCGTGCGCACGCGGCCGCGGTCCCAGTATTCGACGGCCGCCTCGTGATCGAGCAGCACGCGCATGATGGCTGGACGGGCTGCCTTCGCGTCGGCAGCGAGGCGTAATGCTGCCGGATCATGGCGAGTGTCCAGCGCGTATGGACAACGTGACCCAGTGCGTCGGCCACGTACGCGATGGCAGCTTCCACCCTGGCGGGTACACGCTGCGGTGGCGTGGTGCCGTGATCGATCCAGCCGGCCGGATGCAGCGTCTTCATGCTTTTTTCGGCCGCGTGGCGCCGCCGCCTTTCGGCGTGGCCTTCGTGCGCCGGGCCGTCGCGAGACCCGCGGAGGCGGCCGGCGCCCGACGCGGCGCCTCGCGCGCCGACACCACGCGCATCAGCTCGTCGAGCTGTGCATGTTGGCTCGAGTTGACGGCCTTCAGCGCGAGCGCCTCGCCGACCGCCTGCTGGCGTGTCGCGCGCTCGCTGGCGAGCTCCGCCTCGAGCCGCTCGTGCTCGCCTTCGAGCGCGGCAATGCGCCGCTCAGCAAATTTCAGCTGCGACACGAACTGCCCGTGTTCCTTTTTCAGGGCCTCGCGTTGCTGGGCAGTTTCCTGCAGCAGCTGTTTCGATAGCGCTTCGTATCGATGCTGGCTCTGCGCCAGGCCTTCTGCGTGGGCTCGCTCGATCGTTGCCCGTCCTGCAACGGCCGCATCGAGCCAGGCCTGTCGCTCCCGCTGCGCCTCGTCGAGCGCGACACAGCGTTCCTGGATGTGGGAGTGCTGCGCCCGCAGGTCGGCCAGTTCCGCATCGCGACCAGCGAGGGTCGAACGCAGCTCGCTAACTTCCTGCCGCAGTAATCGACCCGCAGCTCGGCGTCGGTGCGCGCCGCATCGGCCGCGGCGATTGCCTGCTGTGCCTCGGCCTTCAGGCGTACGACGTCATCAAGCTGGACCGTGACAGCTGCCTGCCAGAGCGCACACATCTGCTCGGCGATGTCGGACGGAATGCCGGGGATCGCGATATCCGCGAGGCCCGCGCGCACGACTTCGCATGCAACTTGCCTGGACGTTTGCGGGGCCGGCCGTTCAGGCCCGCCCCCGCCGGAATTGCATCGAGCGTGGACCCGAATGCCATCGAGTCGTGCCGGTTGGCGCCGGTGACCGTGATGGCCAAGGGAATACCTCGTGCGTCTACGACGATGTGCCGTTTCGACCCGAGCTTCCCCCTGTCTGTCGGGTTGCGGCCGGTTTCCTGGCCCCCCGGGGGCTGGATACGCTGGCGCCGTCAATACTGGCCCGTTCCCAATCAATCTGGTCATGTTCACGCAAGCGGCGAAGCAGCGCGAGATGCAGTTGCTCCCACGCGCCTGCGGCCTGCAAGTCCCGTAGCCGTCGCCAGCACGTCATGCCACTGCCGAAGCCAAGCTCTTGGGGCAGCTCTTCCCATGGAATGCCCGTTTGCAGCACATACAGGATGCCGTCCAAGTGTCACGGATCGGCGTAATCGAGCCGGGGATGATCGGCATAATGAGGCCACTCAGATTGGCCCCGAAACGCGATGTCGAAGGGTTTCAAGAATGCGGTTTTTTGCCGGATTTGGCAACCGCATGTTCGCCGTTTTCAGGCATCGGTTTGGGCTTGCGGAAGCTCTCGCCCTCGATGACGACGCGATAGGCACCATGGCATAGCCGGTCAAGCGTGGCGGCGCCAAGGACACGATTGTCGGGGAACGCGTCGCCCCATTCGCTAAGGTCGAGATTCGAAGTCAGGATCGAAGCTGCCCGCTCATACCTGGCGGCAATCAGATCATGGAAGTCCTCGTCGTGGGGAGCTCGAAGAGGTTTGAGGGCGAAGTCATCGACGATCAGCAGCGGTACGCGCACGAACTGCTGGAACTTGCGTTCATACAGACCCGTGGCGCGCGCCGCGTGCAGTTTCTTGAGCAGGTCGGTCTGCGTGATGAACAGCACGTCGCGCCCCTGGCGGGCCGCGCAGTGACCAAGCGCCTGTGCAATGTGGGACTTGCCGACGCCTGTTTGGGGTTCTACGCCGGAATCCCAGAAAATTCCGTCATCACGACATTGAGAGCGTCAATCGGCTTGTTTGCTTGGGGCGTGACGCGCGCCAAAAGCCTGCCGCATCTGTCTGGCGCTGGATTTCATCGCCGTGCAGGTACATCGGACGGACCATCACGCGGGCCGCAGTTCGATGAGATTGTCGAACAGATCGAGGCCATCCTGACAGTCTCGACAGACCCAATGTAGCATCGGCCCGACCGGATCCGGATGGTCGCTGAAGGCCGTCAGCGCCGCATCGTACTGGGCATCGGTCGTGGTCGAGCGCATGATGCGCTCGAGATTGGACACGATACCGTCCAGGCTGCACTCGCCGATGTCAGCCTTGAATGCCGTGACGCCACCCGACGGATTGACCGCAAAGAAGAAAAACGCCTTCGTCTCAATCATGTGCGACAGGATCGTCCTGGCGATCGCATTGCCCGGATTGATCAGGGCGTTGAAGATTCGATAGCCGTAAAACTCGAAGCCGAAATGCACGACCTCGAAGTCGTCGGTACCGCGTACCGAATGCCCGAAGTTGAAGCCACCGCGCGTGAGGTCTTGTGGAATATCGTCGACGGGACGCAGTGCCAGGCAGACATAGCGCGTTTGGCCCTCGGCCACGAGCCCCATGGCAAAGCAAGGCGCTCGCTCGGCCAGCAGGGCCTCGACAAAATTCCGGTTCATGCGTAGCGTGGGCAGCATCAGGATTCCTTCGTCGGGAGGATAAAAATTCGCCGCTCTGCTGCTCATCGGCGTCGAACATCAATGGCTACTCGTCGTCGAGATCGAACAGCGCGCGATCTGCCGGACGGAACAGGAACTCGTCCATCATCGCGCGGAAATCCGCAACATCCCACTCGCCGCGGTCGACACGGCGCAGCAACGCCTCGCCGGCCAGCATGATCTTTCGCTCGCGATCCGCGCGCGTTTGCTTGACCTGCTGGCGCTGTGCCTTGGCGGCTGCCTTGCGGGCTGTCTTGATTTCCTGCAGCTTGTCGTCTGTCGCGGCGAGGCGACGTTTCAGCATGTTCATCCTGAAGTCCTGTGCGATGAATCAGTTTGCGCTGACAGCCGCCATATCGGCGGGCGTCGGATCGGGGGCGAAAGTACGCCAGGATCGGCTAAGACCTTGTGGGGTGGGCGTTTGCGGAGCGCAGTATTTGTGGTTCGACGAGACTCCACCCGTTACCTCCTGTCGTAATCAATGCACGGCGTCTGACCTCAGGGAGGCCAAGCTCGCCAAGGCGTCAGCCAGCCACCTGGACCGTTCGCACGGGGCCGTCGTCGCTTCCGTTGCCCGGTTGCGTTGCATGATAACGTACGCTTCCAGAAAGGCCTGCCCGAACTGCCGTGCCCGCTTCACATCGTCGGTATGCAAGTAAATCGACGTGGTCGAAATCGAGGCGTGACGCAGGTTATCCCGCACGGCGCTCAGCTCGACGCCCTTCGCAATCGCGTGGGTTGCATGGGTATGCCGCCTATGTCTCCGAAGACATAGTCGTCATACGCACGCGACACATGCCCTCGCTGGCGGCGCCACGCTGACGAGCGTGAGAGACAACCTACGTCACGCGTCGATTTCGACGACCTCGGTCTACCTGGACGACGACGAACTTCAGCGCATGCGGCAGATCGAAGGCATCTTCGCACGGCGGGAGTCTCCTTGACGATAGCCCATGATCCGGTCTATCCGGTTCTGCCCGCTGTACCCAGTGCGGCAGAACTGGCGGCGTTCACCCCCACGCCTACCGAGCTCCGCTATGTACGGCGGCAGGTTCGTCAGGAGTCGACCACGGTCCTGTTCACGGTCCAGATGAAGCTGCTGCAGCGGCTCGGCTATTTCCCGATGCTGCTGGACGTTCCGACCGTCCTTCTCGATCACATTCGTACAGCACTCCGGGCACGACCACTGCCACGGGCGGCCGTGTCGCGCTACGATAAATCGGGTACGCGGATCCGGCACCAGAAGCTGCTTCACGCCTACCTCGGCATACACCCGTTCGACAACGACGACGTGGCATGGCTCGCCGAACTTGCGCGCGAGGAAGCGCAGACGAAGGCCGAACTACCCGACATCATCAATGTGCTGATCGAAGAGCTGGTCAGGCGCCGCTACGAGCTGCCGCCGCTTGCGACGCTGCAGCGGATCGCCGCGCAGGGGCGCAATGCTGTGAACGAGGGCATTTACCGGGACATCACTGGCGGGCTCGATAACACGCTGAAAGGCCGACTCGATGCGCTGCTCGTTGTCACGAGTGGCAAATCCGGCTGGGAGGATCTGAAGCGGGAGCCAAAGAAGCCGACCACGCGTGCGGTCGCCTGCTTCCTGAAGCACATTGATGGCATCCGGGCGCTCGCTGATGGATTACCGAAATCGCCCGGGAGGCTGTCGGTCAGCAAGCGGGAGCAACTCGTCATCGAGGCACGTGCGCTTGATGTCGCGGAACTCCGGTCGCTCAAAATCAACAAGCGCTACGCGCTCGCCGTACTGTTCATCCAGGCACAGCTTCAGAAGGGGCTCGACGACGTCGCCGAGATCTTCATCAAGATCATGCGCAAATACGAAGCGTACGCGAAGACGAAGCTGCAGAAGTATCGGATCGACCACGCCGAGGCCGTCGACGGTCTGGTCGGGCAATTCCGCGACGTGCTGCAGATTCTTCAGGACGATGAAGTGTCGGAGCGTCAACGGTTGTCGAGAATTCGCGCGGCGCTCGGCGACCCGGCCGCCACGCTCGCGCAGTGCAACGATCATATCGCCTACGCTGGATATTTCGATCTGCCGTTCATGCTCGTTCCGTACAAGAGTCAGCGTTCGCTCCTGTTCCAGTGCCTCGACGCGCTGCCGCTGCGCTCAAGCTCGCAGGATCGGTCGGTACTGATCTCGCTCGCCTGGCTTCAGGGATTTCGTGCCGCGCATCGCGAATATCTCCTGCTGACGGAGAATGACCTCGCCAGCCTGCCGCTGGACTGGATGCCGGAGAAGTGGGCACGGGCCGTCTTCCCGCATGGTCGCGATAGTCGCATGTTGCATCGGCGATTCTTCGAACTGTGCGTGTTCCACCAGATCATGCGCGAACTGAATTCGGGCGATCTGTATGTCGAGGGCAGCGATCACTACGACGATTATCGAATTCATCAGGTCCCTGACGAGGAATTCCGGCGGGAGCTGCCGCACTATTGCGAGACCGTGGGATTGCCGATGGATGGCAAGACCTTCGTGAAGAATCTGCGCGAGCAACTAACTGGGCGTCGCGCTGGACGAGACCGATGCCGGCTTCCCGGAGAACGACAGCATCGAGATCGGCGATGACGGGTTGATCATCCACAAACCCGGCAAGGAGCCCGAACCACCCAATATCACGCTGATCGATCAGGCTATCAAGGCGTCGATGCCCGAGCTCAGCATCCGGGATTTGCTCACCGAGACAGAGCAGTGGCTCGATCTTCATAAACTGTTCGGACCGTTGTCCGGCTTCGACGCGAAGATCGACGACCCGCGCAAGCGCTTCATCAGCACACTGTTCTGCTACGGCTGCAATCTCGGGCCCAGCCAGACCGCGCGCTCGGTGAAGGGCCTCAGCCGCAAGCAGGTCGCGTGGCTGAACCTGAAGCACGTCACCGAGGAACGGCTCGACAGGGCGATCGTGAAGGTCGTCAACGCATTCAACCAGTTCGCGTTGCCAGAAATACTGGGGTAGCGGCAAGCACGCATCGGCCGACGGTACGAAATGGAGCCTGTACGAGCAGAATCTGCTGTCCGAGTATCACTTCCGCTACGGCGGTTACGGTGGAATCGGCTACTATCACGTGTCCGATATGTACATCGCGCTGTTCAGCCATTTCATCCCGTGTGGTGTCCACGAGGCGGTCTACATTCTCGACGGGCTGATCGAGAACGGCGCCGACATCAAGCCGGATACGATCCACGGCGATACCCAGGCACAGAGCGGCCCTGTGTTCGGACTGTCGTATGTGATGGGCATCGGATTGATGCCGCGCATGCGCAACATCAAGGACCTTGTACTTTACAAGGCCGACAGGCGCCGCAAATACGAACACATCGACAGCCTGTGCCGGCAAACAATCGACTGGAGCCTGATCGAGCGACACTACGCCGACATGATGTGCGTGGCCGTGTCGATCAAGGTGGGCAGGATGACGCCGTCGACAATCCTGCGCCGCCTCGGCTCGGAGAGCACAAAGAACAAACTCTATTTCGCGTTTCGCGAGCTCGGGCGCGTGATCCGGACGCTGTTCCTGCTCAAGTACCTAAACGATCCGGAACTGCGCCGCACGATCCACGCGCAGACGAACAAAAGCGAGCAGTTCAACGATTTCGCGCAGTGGTTGATGTTCGGCGGCGAAGGCGTGATCGCCGAAAACGTCCGGCATGAGCAGCGCAAGGTCATCAAGTACAACCACCTCGTGGCGAACATGGTGATCCTGTACAACGTGCAGTGGATGTCACGCAAGCTGAAGGAGTTGCAGGAGAAGGGGCACCCCCTCGACGCCGAGGTGCTCAAAAGCCTGTCGCCCTATCGACGCGAACACATCAACCGGCTTGGGGATTATCTGCTGGACCTGCTACGTCCCGCCTTGCCGCTCGATCCGACCATCGATTTCTACTTTAAATCAGCAGCTTAGGCCGAGATATGGCGGATTTTTTACGAATCCCGGCCAACCCTCATGAACGGCTCCCCGAAACTCTCGCTGGGCTTCATTTCGTCTTCGCAATGCTCATGCTTGTCCACGCCGTGTCAGTACTTCAAAGTTCCTAACACGCTCTAGCCACACCGGCCAGTTGCATCCTGCAGACCACCCGCACGATTTGACATAAACCAATTTATCAACATCAGCTAGTGTAGCGGCTAAGTTGTAATGTCCGCTTCTGGCCAAGTTCAAATGTCCGCTTTTGCGCCGCGTAAGCTGTCCTGCCGCCGGTTGTCCGGCACGGGGAGCTTCGATGGCAGTAATAGAACGGATAACG